>JAIMBM010000419.1 GCA_023511475.1 Anaerolineae bacterium | reverse complement strand
CCCTTGGGGCGGCCAGACGCCAACCCGCCCGTCCTGGAGTAGGGCCGGGCTGGTGCCCAGCAAGACACCCGGCTGCAGCCCAGGCATTGACGCATCTTGCATGCATCCGCCGCAATCCGCACGTTGACACCTCGTGAGAGATGGCGTAGAATCGCGCTTTGTCTGTGGCGCGGGCTGCGCTTGCGGCGCAGCGTTCTCTGTGAAGGACACCCATATGGCTAGTGCTGTGGCTGTGCCGGCTGCTGCTGAGCGGGTTGAGTTGCGCAGGGACGTCACGATCTGGGGCTCCTATACCTGGGGCTATGCCGATGTAGGCGCGGACATTTACGTGGCCCTCGGTCTGGTGATCGGTGCGGCACAGGGCGGGGCGCCCCTGGCCTTTGCCCTGGCGGGCCTGGTCTACATCATGGTCGGGCTCGCATTCACCGAGCTCGCCTCTGCCTACCCGGTAGCGGGCGGAGGGCAGTACTACTCCCTGCGCGGGCTTGGGGACTTTTGGGGCTTCACCGCCGGGGCGGCTCTGCTTCTGGACTATACCATCGACATCGCGCTCTTTGCCAGTGCCTCGACCGGGTACCTGAACTTTTTTCTGCCGTACTTTGGCGTCCATCTGAAGGACTTTGCAGTCAGCCTCGGGCCGTTCCGGAACGTCAACCTCCTGTGGCTCGGCGAGACGGTGGTCATGATCACCTTCTTGCGGTGGCTGAATGTCCGGGGAATTCGCGAGTCCTCCATGGTGAACGAGGTTATCGGTCTGGTCGACCTCATTCTGGAGATGTCGATCGTGGTCTTTGGCTTCGTTCTCGCCTGGAGGCCTGAGCTCCTTGTGCAGCAGTGGGTGACCCAGTTTCCAGAGCCCCGGCAGTTCATGTACGGGTTCTCGCTGGCCATCATCTCCTTCGTCGGCCTGGAGAGCATCTCGCAGGCGGCACAGGAGACGAGGCGCCCGGCAACCGTCATCCCGCGGACCTCCATCGCCCTGATCTTTACCGTGTTCATCCTGGCGCTCGGCTTCTCGACCGTGGGCCTGGGCATTCTCCCGTGGCAGGAGTTCAAGGCTCACGAGGCTGACCCGATCGCCTATCTGGCCTCTCACATCCCCTATCTGGGCATTGTGGCGGGTCCGTTTGCTGCCTTCCTGGGGGCGACGATCCTCTTCATCTCGTCGAACACCGGTGTCATGGGCGACTCGCGGTTGATTTTCTCGATGAGCCACTTCAAGCTCGTCAGCCCGTGGTTCAGCCGGGTGCATCCCAAGTATCACACGCCCAGCAACGCGATTATCGGTTTTGGCTGGGTGGGTATTGCTCTCACGATCGTGTCCTTTCTGACACCGAGCGTGCTGGACACTCTGGCGAACCTCTACGCCTTTGGCGCGACCTTTGGCTACATGATCGTGTTCGTGTCGCTGATTCGCCTGCGTTTTGTGGATCCATACACCCCGCGGCCCTACAAGGTGCCGGGAAATCTGAAGTGGCGGCGCAAGGACGGCAGCGTGGTTGAGGTGCCTGTGATCGGCTTCCTGGGGCTCCTGGGCGTGAGCTCCATCTTTGCGACCGTCATCATCACTCACGATATTGGACGCGTGGCAGGCCCGGCGTGGCTCGCGGTGTGCATCGGCTACTACCTGGTGTTCCGAAAGCGAAATGGGCTGCCGCTCTTTGGCAGCGTGAAGCGCGATTGGGAACAGGAACAGGTGGATGTGCTGACACGGGCGGAAGAGTTCGAGCTGCTGGAGGAGTACAAGCAGGCGCTCATCCGCCGCGACCGGCGGCTGGGCGTGCCCTCGCGCTGGATGGAGGGGGCGTAGCGTGCGCAGGCGGACGGTGCCGGCACCCGAGCGGGTGACCGCAGCAGATGTGGTGCGCGCCCTGATGGGGCTGGTGATGATCCCGCTGGGCGTCACCATCCTGGTGCGGACGCTATCGATCGCGCCGACGGTACCCGGCGTGCTGGTTGGCTGCGCTTTCGTGGCGTTTGGCGTGCATCGGCTCTGGACGGCGTGGGTCGGGTACCGCCTGTACCGGCGCAACAGAGGGAGTGCATCGTGATGGACGTAACCCTGCATCCGCTCGGCATTGTGTTGGCAGCGATCTTTGTCACGTCCATGGCGCTGCTGTTCCGTTGGATGTTCAGCGTGCCGCCGCAGGTGCCGCAGGAGGTGGCGGCAGCCTGTCGCTCGGTAGCGGCGCTGCAGCGAATCCTTGTGCCGGTCTCCGGCAAGCTGGAGTCGGAGCGAGCGGTGGAGCTGGCATGCCGGTTGGGGGCGCAGCAGCGGGCGGAAATACTGCTTGCGTACGTGATCGAGGTGCCTTTCACGCTCTCGCTGGACACGCCGCTTCCCGCAGAGGAGGCGCGGGGGCAGGAAGCACTGCGCATGGCGCGGCTGATCGTGGAGCGGCACGGCCTGCCGGTCACAAGCAAGATCATGCCCCACCGCCAGGCTTCGGCAGGTATCCTCCACCTGGCCAAGGAGGGTATGGTGGATGCCATCGTCATGGCGGCGGGGAGCCCGCGGCCGGGGCCCGGTGAGGGGCTGGGGCGTACGAGCCAGGAGGTGGTGCGACGGGCACCGTGTGAGGTCATTGTGGACAAATGTCCTGTCCGAACGTAGGTCTCGGCCGAGGGGCAGCCGGTTCGGGTAGAATGGATCCGAGCTGGTGCTGAAGGAGGAACCATGCGAGTCGTGGTGCTGGGGTGTGGACGTGTCGGATCGCATCTCGCCAAGCTGCTGATCGGACAAGGGCATGAGGTCGCCGTGATCGACCGGGACAGCGCGGCCTTCAAGCGGCTTGGTGCAGATTTCCCGGGCCGTGTCGTGCTGGGGACGGGGATCGACGAGGACGTGCTGCGCCGCGCGGGGATCGAGAAGGCCGAAGCCTTTGTCGCCGTGACCAACGGGGACAACACCAATGTTATGGCAGCGCAGGTCGCCAAGGAGGTATTCAGCGTGCCCCGGGTGATCTGCCGCATCTACGATCCGCTTCGTGCAGAGCTCTACCGCTCGCTCGGGCTAGACACGATGTGTCCGACGGTGCTGGGAGCGGAGCGCATCGCCGAGCTGCTGGGCGGGTGACAGGTTGAGCATGCCCCGCGGAGAGGTGAGAATGAGCGCCGGGCGCAGGTTGCCGGCCGGGGCGGTGGGTTAGCAGGCGGAGGGATGGGATGTACATCGTGGTGGTCGGAGGGGGCAAGGTCGGCTACTACCTGACCAAGACCTTGCTGGAGGAAGGCCGGGAAGTGCTCCTCATAGAGAGGAACCCGCAGCGCTGCGCGGTGCTGGCGGAGGAGCTTGGCGAGCATGTGTTGGAGGGCGACGGCTGCGAGGTCTCGACGCTGATGCAGGCCGGCGCCTCTCGCGCGGACGTAGTGGTGGCGGTCACCGGGGATGATGAGGACAACCTGGTGGTCTGCCAGGTCGCGAAGCACAGGTTCAGCACGCCGCGGACCATTGCGCGGGTGAATAACCCCAAGAACCACGCCATCTTTCGGAGGCTGGGGATCGATGTGACCATCTCCAGCACCGATCTGATCCTCTCGCAGATCGAGCAGGTCATACCTAGCGAGTCGCTCTTGCATCTCCTGACTCTACGAAGTGTTGGGGTGAGCTTTGTCGAGGTCGATATCGACCCTGATTCGCCCGCGCTTGGGCAGCCGCTGCGGGCGCTGGGGATACCGGACGACTGTATCCTGGCGCTGGTGGTGCGCAACGGTGAGCGGGCGATCATCCCTTACGGTGATACCCGGTTGGAGGCCGGGGACCGGGTCATCGCTGTGAGCTCGGAGGCGAGCGAGAAGACGTTGCTGCGGATACTGAGGGGGTAGGACGCGCTGCCGTTGCCATAAGGCGACTATGCCTTACCCACGCTTGTGCAAGTGCCCCCTTCCCCAGGCGGATGCCCCGACGTCCACCTCGGGGTTCAGGGGCGGACAGGGACAGTCCGTGGCATCATTTTATTGAGCTCTTGCATA
>JAIMBM010000042.1 GCA_023511475.1 Anaerolineae bacterium | reverse complement strand
GGACCACCGCATCAGGCCCTCAACGGATGTAGCTCAAGTAGTCGGCTTGCAGCTTCAACATGGTGTCGAGCGTCTTCTCGGCAGCGTGGAAGCTGTCGACCACCGGATCGACCAGCAGAGCCTGCAACGCGAGCTCGCGCGAGCCCTTCAGGATAGCCTCCGCCGTGAGGTCGAGCACCGCTGCCTGATTGGAGAGGAGCCCCGCGATCCCCTTCGGCAGGGCGCCGAGTGGCACGCCATGTACGCCGCTCCTGTCCACGGTCGCCGGCACCTCTACGACCAGGTCGCGCGGGAGGTTGTCGATCAGGCCGTCGTTCATGATGTTGACGGCCATCTCTTCCTGGTGCGAGTCGGTCAGGATGCCCTCGATGATCGGGATCACCCGCTCGCCGGTGCCAGAGATGCGGAGCTCGGTCTCCGGGCTCTGGCACCACATCTTGTAGTAACGGTAAAAGTCCAGGATGCCCTCATGATCGACCACATCGTGGGCCCACTGGATGTACTCGCCAAAGTGGCTATCCGTGGTGATCGGCAGATAGCCAAAGCGCTCGAGGATGACCTTGAACAAGCCGCGCTCCGACCACTGCCGCGCGCTCACCGTCGGGAACTCGCCCTGCTTGAGGCGTGCCTCGATAAAGTCGGCAAAGGTGGGCAGGTTGGCGTAGTAGGCCGGGGCCCTGGCGCGAACGTCCGGGTAGGCGTCCTTGCCGGTGTCCTTGTAGCGGACTTCGAGCAGCACCGAGAAGTGGTTCAGCCCGCCGGCCTTGAACTCGAGATTGGACAGGGGCGTGTCGAGGATCGCCGGCAGGTCGCGCGGCAGGGAAAAGATCTCGTGGCAGAGCCCCGTGAGCTTCAACTGGGGGAACTTGCGCTTGACCGTCAGGCAGATGCGGCTCATGGGGTTGCTGAAGTTAAAGACGTACGCGTCCGGGCAGAGCTCCATGATATCCCGGCAGATATCGAGGATCGGCGGCACGATGCGCATGGCATGGAACAGGCCGCCGGGCCCGCCGTTCTCGCCATAGACCTGACGGATGCCGTACTGCTGGGGGACGCGCCAGTCCTGCTCCCAGAGCTCGAAGCGGTTGCCGACCTCGATGGAGATGACGCAGAAGGTGGCCCCTTTCAGCGCCTCGCGGCGGTCGGTGGTGGCGAGCAGGGTAAAGGGAAGGTTTCGGTCCTTGATGTGCTGGAACCCGATCGACTCCACCTTCTTGAGTGCGGTCGGGTTGATGTCGTGCAGCACGATCGTCGAGCCCTCGAGCACCTTGCTGGCAAAGATGTCGCCGAGCGTCCCGAGCCCAAAGTTCGTGCTGCCGGCACCGATCAGGACGATCCGCTGGGCCATTGTCGCTAGACCTCCTCGTGAAGCGTGGCTTCTGTGCAACGTGCGCGTGAAGCGCAGAGTCAACAGCGGCTCCATTGTAACACAGGTCACGAAGGGAGGCAATGTGAGGGGGGCGGGCGAGTGCCTTCGCCGTGTGTGCGACATCCCGCCGCGGCCGGGCCCCTTTCACGTTCCCGCCTCCACCATCTCCGCCAGGGCGAGCAGCCCACCGGAGACGAGGGATTGGCCCCCGAGGAGGAGCGGCACGGGGGCGCCGCAGGCCGCCTCGGTGAAGGCGCGGACGGCGGGCTCGGCGATGGAGGAGGGGCGGAGGAGGTCTGAGTAGAAACGGTCCGCCGCGGCCGGGCGCAGGCCGAGGTGGCCGAATAGGACCCGCGTGTCGAGCACGGCAGCGGTGCACTTGCCCTCCAGCGAGCGGAAAAAGCGCTCCGGCCCTGCCAGCTCCAGGAAGGTGCCGAGCCAGGCGCGCACCTCCCCGCGCTCGTACCGGCCGCTGGCCAGCATCCCCCGCTCCTCGGAAAAGACCCGCGTCTGGCAGGGGAGCCGCTCGATGCGGGCCCAGGTAGCTGAGGCGATGCGTCCGTAGGCCAGCACCTCTCCCTGCGGGCTGCCAAGCTCGCCGACGATGCGGCGGACTCGGTCGGTATCCAGGGGCAGACCCTCGGCCAGGCGACGGAGCTGTGGCCCGCAGCGCGGATGTAGGGCAGCGATGGCCAAGTCGGTCGGTGTGTCCAGGTCCAGCCGGGTGCCCGGTGACGGCGGCAGGGCCTCGACCGGCAGGCCACGGCCTGCAAGCCGCCAGGCGAGATCGTTGTCGGAGGCCGGCAGGTCTATCGTCTCGAGGGCAGAGGCGGGTGCGACCGCGGCCAGGTCGGTCGAATACAGGTTGTTGGTCAGAACGCCCCGCTCGAGGGCCAGTGCGCGCTCGGCAAGGGCGGAGAGATCGGCCGTCGTGAGCAACGCCCCTGTTCCGCCGCCCATGTAGAGGAAACGGCGGAGCTTGTAGCGGGCCACGACCTCCAACAGTCGCCTCCCGAAGTGAAAGCGCACGCCCGGCTCATCGGCCATGACCTCGACCGGGTGGTTCGAGAGTTCCTTCCAGCCTTCGACCGGGGCGGCGACGATGATAGGGCCGATGCAGGGCAGCGAGGCCGCGCGCTCGATCAGATCAAGGGTGTTGGCGCGGCAGGCCTCGCCGACCCAACGCTCGGGCTCGCTTCCGCCGACACCGACGGTGAAGAGGACCAGAGGCAATTGCTCCATGGCAAAGCACCCAGCTTCAGGCAGACTTGTGGCAGGGCAGCGCCCCCGCCGACGGCCTGTAGCAGCAGAAGCGGGGCCGAGATGCACTCTCGGCCCCGCAGTGCTGGCTGGCGCTAGCGGGCATTACACGACTTCGGGCTCCAGCAGGCCATAGTTCCCATCCTGCCGCCGATAGACCACATTGATCTCCTGCTGGTCGGCGTTGAAGAAGATAAAGAAATCGTGACCGAGAAGCTCCATCTGATCGATGGCCTCGTCGGGGGTCATGGCTGTGACGGGGAATCGTTTGGTGCGTACGATCTTGCCGGCCGGGGCCTCGGCGGCCTCTGTCTCGGGCTCGGCGGCAGGGGCTCGGACCCGTCCGCGTGCCCTCCTCCCTTTGAAGCGATCGATCTGGCGGACCATCTTGTCCAGCACCATATCGATCGAGGTCTGCAGGTCGGCGGAGCGCTCCTCGGCACGGAGGAGCACACCGTCGCGGCGGAGCGTGATCTGGGCGACGTTTCGCTCGTCGGCGTCCCTGGCGTTCTGGACTCGCAGGTCGACCCTGGCCTCCTGGATGCCTGGCAGGCGGCGGTTCAGCTTGCCGACCTTCTTCTCCACGTACTGCCGTAGCCAGTCACTGACCTCCACGTTCTTGCCCTGCACGATCACCTGCATCTCGGTCTCTCCTTTCTGGCCCACATGACCCGTCAACCGATGATAGGGATGACTGCGACGCGGGCTCGCATGGAGGCGCCTGCCGGGTTGTAAGGGAGCGCGGGAGCGCTGCGAGCATCATGGCTAACCTTATTGTATGGGCAATTGGGGCAAGAGTCAATGGTGATCCTTGGGGGGCTTGTCCCTTGGGAGGCGAGGGGGCTCGTACCCCTTCTGGATCTACCGTCTGCTCTCTGCCCGAAGAGATCGTGGCGGCAGTGTACCCGCCGTAGACCCCTCCCGAGGCGGGCGCCGCGGCGCCCGGGGGCGGGCCTGGGCCTAACCCCGCGTCGCCCCGCGGGCAGATTCGGGAACGGCCCAGGGGTGGGGGCGCTGCAAGGGGCGATGCCTCCGAAGGTCGGACGCGAAGAGGGGCTGCCCAAACGGGTGGGGGTGCTCCCGCACCTGCGAGGCATCGCCTCACCTACAGGCCGGCTCGGGCGCGCCCGCGGCTATCGGTCGCTGCCGGGAGGCGGCGCGGGGTGATAGCGGGGACGCGCGACGGTGTAGGCCCAGACCTGTGCTGCGCCCGCCTCGCGGAGTGCCGCCGCGCAGGCCTCGAGGGTTGCGCCGGTCGTGCAGATGTCGTCGATCAGGCAGATGGCCCTGCCTTCAAGCGGCGGTCCTGTGTAGGAGAAGGCGCCCCGCACGTTCTGGCGGCGCTCGGCGGCCCGCAGGTCGACCTGGGGTGGAGTCTGCCGTATGCGACGGAGGGAGCGCTCGTCGAGGGGAAGCCCTACCGCCATGCACAGCCTGCGAGCGAGCAGCGCTGCCTGGTTGTAGCCTCGCTCCCGCAGGCGCGCTGGATGCAGCGGCACCGGGATGACGACGTCCGCAGGGAAGGGCTCTCGCCTCCAGCCCTGGACGAGGATCGCGCCAACCGGGTCTGCGAGGACGCGTTGCCCGCGGTACTTGAGCCGGTGCAGGGCGAAGCGCAGCGGCCCGGCATGCCAGGCCGCAGACCGGAGGCCGTCCAGCAGCTCCGGATGGTGTTCCATGCGCGGGCATCGCCCTTCCCCGGTCAGTCCCTCGCCACATAGGGGGCAGATGGGCGGCCTGATCCAGGAGATCTCGGCGAGGCAGGCGCTGCACAGCCAGGACCCGCTCTGCCCGCAGCCCGCGCAGCGCGGGGGAAAGAGCAGGTCGAGAAGGCTCGCGAGCAGGGGATGGGCCATGGCTGGCTAGCCGACCTCTTCTACCTTGCGGGCGAGGGTCGTGAACAGGTCGCCGAGGTTCACCGGGATCGCGAGCCCTCCGACGCCGAGCCGTCGTGCCGCCCTGCGCAGGGTGTTGGAGAGGGTCGGGCTCGCTGCACTGAGCTGGGCGAACAGGTAGTCGAGCAGGACGTAGCGGCCCTGCGTGAACTGGCGGATAACCCGAAAGCCGGTGGTGCTGAGCATCTCGGTCATGGTGCGGCGCGAGAAGTAGTAGAGGTGCATCTCCATGAGCCAGGGCCAGTTCGGCCCGAGGATGCGCGGCAGGAGGCTGCCGATGTCGATGGTGTGGATGCAGACCAGCCCGCCCGGCTTGAGGACCCGGTTGATGCGACAAAGCTCCTCCCTCGGGTCGGTAAAGTGCTCGATGACGTCCCACAGCGTGACCACGTCAAAGTAGGCGGTGGGCAGCTCTACACTGCGCAGCGTGCCGGTGTACACCTGCAGGCCGCGGCGCCGGGCCTCTTCGGCAGCCCACAGCGATGGCTCGACCCCGCAGACTTCCCAGCCGTGCCCGGCGGCGATCTCGAGGAAGATGCCGACGTAGCAACCGACGTCGAGGAGCCTGGGTTGCGAGGTCCCCTCCATCAGCTTGAGGATCGGCCTAAAGTTGCGCTCAAAGGTCAGCACGCGGCCGCGTCGCTCCTCGAGGTACAGCTCGTCGACGACCGCTTCGTAGCTGCGCTCGACGGCGTCATCGCCCTCGCGGGGGCAGGCATAGACCAGGCCACAGCGACGGCACCGGACGATGGCGTGGTGTCTTCCGTACCCCGAGCTTGTGCAGCGGTAGCGATCGGTACTGCCCGAGTCTGCGTCACCGTCCAGGGTGTTGGGGAAGAGCAGGCGGGCGTCGGAGGACCCGCACAGATTGCAGGGAATGGATACGGTCACAGGGTGCAACACTCCGTTGGTTTGGTGGGACCGGTTTGTCCCCATTGTAGTCTCGAGGCCCGGCTCTGGCAAAGCAGCTATTGCGGGGTGCAGAGTCCCCCTGCCTCCTCCCCCAAGTCGGTCCGCGGACCGACTTGGAGGGGGCTGCGGGGGTGGGGGCCCCGGCAGCGGCACAGATGAACCAGCCCCCAAAGTGAACTACACCCCGACGGCAGGCACGTTTGACAGAGAGCACAGACTCGAGTATGATATATGCAGCTCAATGAATATATCTCAAGGCAGAGGAAGGACATGACTCATCGCCACGACCCCGTGGACCGGGCGCAGGAGCTGTTTCAGATACTGTCGCATCCCATGAGGCTGCGACTGCTGCTCGCCCTCTGCACCGGAGAGGAGTGCGTGTGCGACCTGGCAGCCCGCTTCGGCAGGCCCCAGCCCTACATCTCGCAGCAGCTTGCCGAGCTGCGGCAGGCAGGGCTCGTCGCCGACCGGCGGGAGGGGCGGCGCATCTTCTATCGGTTGGCTGACCCACGGGTGTGTTCCGTGCTGGCGGCGACCGGGCTCTGCGTAGAGGATACCGAGCGCGCCGCGCGCTGCACCTGCCTCCGCAGGTGCGCATGAGCTGCGCCTCTTTTTTTCGCCTGAATCATGCATCTCATTGCATACATCGGCCCGGCGCCGGAGGAGGCACGTCCATCATACCGGTGCTGCCAGGATCCGGCAGGCCCTGCTGTGCCCGGGAGCGATCTCCCGGACCGTGAGGTGCCTGCCTGAGAACAACTCTGACTCCGTTTGTGAGGTACGGACAATGGCCAAGACGTGGTACCCGATCATCGATCGGGACAAGTGTATGTCGTGCGGCACGTGCGTGGATTTCTGCGCGCACGGCGTGTACGAGTTGGATGGCGACGGGCAGCCGGTGGTCAAGGCACCGGAGAACTGCGTCGAGTTCTGCCGGGGCTGCGCCAAGATTTGCCCGGAAGAGGCCATCAGCTACTATGGAGATAGCGAAAGGTAGGTAGGTCGAGATGGCAAAGAGAGGACTGCTCCTTTGTGTGTGCCAGGGCACGTGCCCCTCGTTCCAAAAGATGAACATCTTTGAGGTTGCCAACACCCTCCGCCGCGAGAAGCTGGTCGACTATGTGGCCATTCACCCCCAGCTCTGTGCGCGGGATGGCGACCAGTTCCTCGGCACGCTGCTTGCTGGCGGAGGGACGGACCACCTGTACGTGGCGGCGTGCGACCCGACCATGCAGGTCAAGATGTTCCGCGATGCCCTGAGGGAGGCCGGCTTCAGCGAGGAGAAGGTGTTCGGTGTGGACATCCGCAACATGTCCACCGAGCAGGCGGTCGCAGCGATCAAGGCCCTCATCCAGGTGCCAGAGGCTGAGCGCTAGACCAGCTGCGGGGGGCGCCTGTGGGCGCTCCCCCGCAGGTTGTCGCCCAAGATGGCGACAGGGAGAGTGAAGATGCGGCAACAGACGCGCCCCGGGCCCGACCAGGCGTTACTCCAGGTAACCGACCTCCATGTGACACGCGACGGGCGCCCGATCCTGCGCGGGGTCAACCTGACCGTGATGGAGGGAAGCATCCACGCCGTGCTCGGGCTCAACGGCTCGGGCAAATCCACCCTGGCCTACGCCCTCATCGGCTCGGCAGGCTATGCCCTGCAGCGCGGCGAAATCCGGCTCGCCGGCGAGGAGATCACCCCTCTGAGCATCACCGAGCGTGGCAGGCTGGGGCTCACCCTGGCCTGGCAGGAGCCGGCGCGCTTTGAGGGGCTGACCGTCGAGCGCTACGTCAGCCTCGGCATGCGCGAGCCGGACCTCCAGCACGTCCGTCAGGCCCTGATCGCCGTGGCACTGGACCCTGACGACTATCTGCACCGCTACGTGGACGAATCGCTCTCGGGTGGCGAGCGCAAGCGGGTGGAGTTGGCCGCCGTCTACGCCATGAGGCCGAGGCTCGCCATCCTCGACGAGCCCGACTCCGGCATTGACATCCTGACCCTCGAGGACATCAGCAAGCTGATCCGCCGCATGCAGCGGGAGGGCACGACGGTGCTCCTCATCAGCCACCGTGATGAAGTGGTCGCCATCGCCGACGCGGCATCGCTGATGTGCGAGGGACAGATTCAGACGACCGGCGATCCCCGGCACGTCTGCGATCGCTATGCGCGCTGCTGCCGCCCCTGCGACCGCGCCCAGAAGGTCGAGACGGAGCTGGATTATGAGCGACTTTGAGGCCATTCTCAAGGCCTATGCGGCCGCAGGCGGTAACCCCGAGTTCCTCAAGTCGCCCAAGGTCGGCAGCCTCGTCATCAGCGGCAACCAGGTGCTGGGACTGAACGCCATCCCCGGCCTCGACGTCCAGGCCGACCCCGTGCCAGATGGCGTCAGGGTCGCCGTCCGCGTCGCGCCGGCTGCGAGGATCGAGACACCTGTACACCTCTGCTTCGGTGTGATTCCCGAAGAGGGCGTGCAGCGCATCCTCGTCGACTATGAGGTCGGCGCCGGCGCCTCGATCGAGTTCCTCGCCCACTGCACCTTTCCCAATGCCCTCCGTGTACAACACGTGATGCAGGGGACGGTGCACGTCGGACCGGCGGCCACCATGCGCTACAGCGAGGTGCACTACCACGGCGAGACCGGCGGCATCGAGGTGCTGCCCAGGCTCCAGATCCGCGTAGACGAAGGCGGCCGCTACTTCTCCTCGTTCAGCCAGACGAAGGGCCGCGCCGGCAGGATCGATCTCGACTATACGGTCGATGTCGACCGCGAGGCCCTTGCCGAGCTGACCGCCAAGGCGTTGGGCTACGCCGACGACCAGATCACGGTGCGTGAGACCATCCGCCTGAACGGCGAGGGAGCCCGCGGGCTGGCCAGGTCCCGTATCGCTGTGCGCGACCGCGCCCGAAGCGAGGTGCTCGCAACGACCGAGGGCAATGCCCCCTTCGCCCGCGGACACGTCGACTGCGTCGAGATTGTGCGCGGGCAGGCCGTCGCCAACGCCGTGCCGGTCGTGCGCGTCACCGATGACCGCGCCCAGGTCACCCACGAAGCCGCCATCGGCACCGTCGGCAAGAAGGAGCTAGAGACCCTCATGTCCCGCGGCCTGGCCGAAGACGAAGCCGTCGACATTATCGTCCGCGGCATGTTGGGGTGAACGGCTCTGGCCTCCCGCCGCCTATGCCCGCGGCCTTCGCAGCATCCACGCTTCCCACGAGGCGGTGTCGCGGTCGAGGAGGAGCCGGTTGAGCAGGACTTGCCGCCGGGCTTCGGGATCGGCCGGGAGGGGGCTACGGTTGGCCTCCAGACGCTTGATGACCGTCAGCGCGAGCATCGCCAGACACCCACAGGTCACCTCGACGGGCCGGCCCGCGGCGGAGGCAAGGAACGGCAAGAGCGCGATGCCGAGAAGAGTCCCCACCCCCGTTGCGTGCGCCATCCTCCCCACGGCCATCGCCACCAGGAGCCAGAGAAAGCCCCACGGGAAGACAACGAGGAGCGTCCCAAGGAAGGGGCTCACTCCGCGGCCGCCCCTGAAGCCCAGGTACAGGGGCCACACGTGCCCGACCGCTGCCGCCAGCCCGCCCAGCACAGCCGCCGCCGGCCCCAGCCCCAGGCGAAGACCCAGCCAGGTCGGCAGCGCAGCTTTGGCGATATCCAGGAGCCCTACCGGCACGATCGCCCAGCGGGCCACGTGATAGTATACGCCCGTACCGCTGACCGTGCCACTGCCATACTCGCGAAGATCCAGCCCCTTGAGGACTCGACCCGCCACATAGGCCGTAGGGATGGATCCCACGAGGTAGCCGAACAGCACCAAAGCCAGGGTCCCCATAGCACCCCCAGCCGCCCGGCTCGGGCGGCCAGCCCGCCAAGAGGAGCCTCGCCTCTCACTCGTAGTAGTACGCCAGCCCGATCAGCCCGGGACCGGTGTGCCCTCCCATGACGGCGGTAAAGTCGGTGATGGCCACCCCCGCCTCCGGCCAGACCTCCGCCGCCCGTTTTTGCAGCTCCAGTGCCTCCTCGGCCGCATCGGCGTGCATGACGGCTACCTCCAACCGCGTATGGTTATTGAGCCGCTCCGCCACGTACTGGACCATGTACTCCAGAGCTGCGCGCCTCGTGCGCCTGCGCGCTATGCAGGTCGCCGTCCCATCGCTCTGGATGGTGAGCAAGGGCTTGACCTGCAGGAGGTCCCCCAGGAACCCAACAGCCAGGTTGACCCGCCCGCCGCGGACCAGGTACTCCAGCGTGTCGACTGTCGCCACCAGCCCCACGCGCTCCCGCGCCGACTGTGCCGCCGCCACGACCTCCTCCATCGAGGCGCCATGAGCCGCCGCTTGCGCGGCCTTCAGGGCCACAAACCCCTCGGCGCGGGCGGCGGTCCGCGTATCCACCACCTCGACCGGCTGCGACGGGAACTCGGCCCGCATCGTCGCCGCCGCCAGGCTGGCGGCCGCGAACGCCATGGTGAGGCGGCTGGACAGGGTCAGACACACAACCCCTGCCGCTCCACCGGCCAGGAGGGACCTGAAGGCGCCCTCATACTCACCAACTGAGGGGCTGGACGTTCGGGGAAGCACTTTGTCTTCCCGCATGCGGCGGTACAGCTCGGCCGGGGAGATGTCGATGCCGTCGCGATATTCCCGGTCGCCAAGGGCCAGCTTCATGGGGACCACTGTGATGCCCAGCTCGCTGGCCGTCTGGGGGTCTATCTGGGCGACCGTGTCGGTCACCACCGCTACGCGGCCCCGGAGGCTCGGCCGCCGGCGTGCTGAGGCCTGCTGAACCGTCTGGGACTGTCCCATGGCCCCTTCCCTCGATGCTGGAGAGCCAGGAAAACGGGAGCGCCAGGCGATGTACTTCTATTCTGCTGCCGCTGTGCCTGTCTGTCAAGCGCCCCTTCTTGGCCCGTGGCCGGGAGGCCCGCTAGCCGGTCCGCAGCTCGGTGGCCGGAGCGCCCGCAAAGAGCGTCCTCTGGAACCACAGCGCCACGTTCACCAGCCCGATCATCACCGGGACCTCGATCAGCGGCCCGATCACCCCCGCAAAGGCCTCCCCAGAGTTGATGCCGAACACTGCCACCGATACGGCAATGGCCAGCTCAAAGTTGTTGCTCGCCGCAGTGAAGGCCAGCGTGGCCGTCTTGGGATAGTCGGCCCCAGCCCGGCGCGCCATCCAAAAGCTGACCAGGAACATGATCACAAAGTAGCACAGAAGAGGGATGGCGATGCGGAGGACGTCCATAGGTATCTGCACGATCAGGTTGCCCTTGAGGCTGAACATGACGACGATGGTGAACAGGAGCGCGATGAGCGTCACCGGGCTGATCCTCGGCACAAACTCCTTGTCGTACCACGCTGCGCCCTTTGCCTGCCGCAGAATCAGCCGCGTCAGAAAGCCGGCGGCCATCGGGATCCCAAGGTAGATCGCCACACTCTCGGCGATCTGTCCGATGCTGATGTTGACAACACTGCCCTGGAGGCCGACCAGCGGAGGCAGCACAGTCACAAAGATCCAGGCATAGACGCTATAGAAGAGCACCTGGAAAACGCTGTTGAGGGCGACAATGCCGGCGGCGTACTCGGTATCTCCCCCGGCCAGCTGATTCCAGACGATCACCATCGCAATGCACCGCGCCAGGCCGATCATGATCAGGCCCGTCATATAGTGCGGCTTGTCCGGCAGGAGCAGGATGGCGAGGATAAACATGAGGATCGGCCCCACGATCCAGTTCTGCACCAGCGAGAGGCCCAGGACCCGCCGGTTCCGAAAGACCTGCCCGAGCTGCTCGTATCGAACCTTGGCGAAGGGAGGATACATCATCAGTATGAGGCCTACCGCAATCGGGATATTGGTGGTCTCGACCTGAAAGCGGTTGATGAACGCCTCGACCCCCGGGACAAAGTATCCGAGGGCCACCCCAGCCGCCATGGCCAGGAAGATCCACAGCGTGAGAAAGCGATCCAGAAAGGAAAGCCGCTCGGTTTGGTTGCGAGTCATCGTCTAGCTCCTTGATCGTCCGCACGATAGCTGGGCAGAGGAGGTCAGAACCATCTCGTTCACGTCCAGCAGGGTCTTGTCCACTGTCGGTCCACAGAGTCCGGTCGGGCAGCAAAGTGGCGGATCAAAGATCTCCAGACGCCCCTCGCTCGTGCCCTGGGCAACCGGTTGGTCTCTCAGAGGTGTCGATTCGGCCATTACAGTTCATCCTCCATTGACCTACGAAGAATTGCCATGAAGGAGCATCACCACCCCGGGGCACCTTCCGGTGGCCTGCAGGCGCGCCTCAGCCGCGCACGCCGGCCCGCCGCGGACAGGCCGTCTCGCGCACCTGGATGCGCCCGGGATCAAAGAAGGCACATACCTCCTGCTGCAGCCGCACAAGGGCCTCCCTGTTCACCGAGTAGTACACCCACCGGCGATCCGAGGGATCCCTACGCGCACTCACCAGGCCCGCCCTCCGCAAGGCTTTGAGGTGGTGAGAGATGAGGTTCATCGGCAGGTCGAGGCATTCGCCTAGCTCGCAGTTGCACTGTACCCCCTGCATGAGACGGTCGAGGATCGCCAGCCTCGTCGGGTCGCTGAGCACTTTGAGGAGGCCGGCCAGCTCCGCGGCACGCGCGGCATCAGCACTGCTCATGAAACCCGGCCCTCCATATCCTTCAACGTCCGTTGAATTATACTACTGGCTCGAACCGATGTCAAGAAGGGGAACGGCAAGAACGCGCCCTGCGTCTCCCTTCGCCCCCTGCCATGACTGTACAGACTCGCGTGCTGGCAGCCCCGGCCGCCACCGTGGCGTTGCCCCTACCCCGCGCCCCTTGTATAGAATGTCCCCTGCGGTCCAGTTGCCAGGATCGGGTGACCTGGCGACAATGGTAGCCGC
>JAIMBM010000418.1 GCA_023511475.1 Anaerolineae bacterium | reverse complement strand
CAGCACAGCCGCTGCCGTCCGCCAGCCAATCTCGAATAGCAGCAGGAGCCTCAGTACCGTTAGCCTCCACCCGGGGTAGTGCTTCCGGAAGAAGCGCAGCAGGCTTTTGCGGAGGCCAACGATGCGGACGTCCAGATTCTGCCGAGTGCTCTCCCCTCCATAGTGGATGACCTGAGCCGCCGGTGTGAACCGGATACCCCAGCCGGCCTTCTTCGCCCTGTAGCAAAAGTCCACTTCCTCGAAATACATGAAGAAGCGCTCGTCGAGCGAACCTATCTCATCCCATACCTCTCGCCGGATCAGCAGGCATGCCCCAGAGGGTTGATCCACATCACGCTCATCACTGTGATCCCAGTAGGTCATCTTGAGGCCAGCGAACAGCCTCGTTCCGGGAAAGAGCCGGCTCAGGCCCAGACAGTCCATGGCGACTGTGCCAAGGGTGGGAAAGCGGCTGCAGGATATCTGCACGCTGCCATCGGCGTTGAGCAACTGGCAGGCCAGAACCCCCACAGCGCGGTGCCCGTCCATATAGTCCACCATGGTACGCAGCGCTCCCGGCTGCAACCTCGTATCCGGGTTCAGCAGCAAGATGTAGCGCCCGCTTGCCTGCCGGACCGCCTGGTTGTTCGCAGCGGCGAACCCGAGATTCTCCGGATTGGCAATCAGACGCACCTCGGGAAAGAGTGCCTCGATCAGCCCAACACTGCCATCGGAGGAGGCGTTGTCCACCACCAGCACCTCCAGACAGACCGACGCGGACTCATCGCGCACCGACTCCAGACAAGAGCGCAGCAAAGGGGCTGCATTCCAGTTGACGACGACCACGCTGAGATCAGGCTGGCTGCTTGTCACGCTCTGTGCCTCCGCCGGTCAACACCTGCGATGCGCTGCCTGCCACTGCAAGTGTGAACCAGAAAAACGGCTGGCTCGTATAGTCATACAGGATATTGCCCACAAAGAGCCCAACGGCACAACCCAACAGGCCCACGAGTACCGCCCGTCTGCCATCGTCCGACGGAAGCGGGCGAATGGCCCGATGTAGAGCTGCGAACAGGGCGCAGAACAACCAGAGATAGGCCAGCCCCCTGAAAATGCCTCCTTCGGCGAACGAGTTGCCCAGCGCACTGTGGGCCATCATCCCGCTGGCCTTGTCGGAGGCGTCCGCCCAAGTGCCGGACCGGTGCATCCACTCGGGAGCATGCTCATTGAAGTAAAAGGGGAAGCTTCCGGTTCCTGTTCCGAACACAGGTCTCGAGATGAAGGCACTGAGACACAGGCGTAACAGGGCAAAGTGGTACTCGGAGGACATGGTAGCTTCGCTCGCGTACCCTTCGCCGAGCTTGCTTACCATGCTCTGGCTCCATCTGTCAGCCACCTCCCCAAAGCCCAAGATCCTCAGTGCCGTTGGACCCAGGCTCATCATACGACCCGCGACGGCTGGCGCCGGAACCAGCCCAGAGCCGATCACCAACACGATGGCCGCGATGCAGATGGCGAGGTACAAAGACCCTCGTCTTGTCCAGAGGCGATCCCTCAGCACCACAAGCAGGAAGATCAGGGCAGCGATGCTGCTACACCAGCCACTCCGCGAGAAGGTGATCAGCAAGATGACGCCCGTCACCGCGGAGGCAATGGGGAACCCCCAGACCAGCAAGGTCCTCTGCGAACGCCACGTCCAGACGTACACCCCCAGCGAGAAGAGAAGTGGCCAGAACGCCTGCAGGTAGCCCGCATACACATTCCAGTCCACAAACAGGAAGTGGGGACGGCTGAGGCGCGGAAAGTAGGGGTCCTCCGGAGGAACTGTGCGAAACTGCATCGAAAAGAGCCCCGAGGCATTGGCCGCGCGCTCAAGGGGATACCAGTCCATGCCCGACATGTGGCCAACCCACTGCACCAGGCCATAGGCCACGCCCACGAGGCCCATGACCAGCAGGGTGCGGACAAGCCAGGCGACCGCCCGCGGCGACCGGGCGAGCTGGCCAACCACAAGAACCAACAGGACACCGGAGAAGTAGATCGCGAGAGCTCGGAGACCGTACGCCTTGTGGGGTCCGACTATCCAGGATCCGACCAGGCTGGCGAACCAGACTGCGATAGGCACGGTTAGCGGCGTTCGGTACAGGCGCACTGTGGCGTTCCGAAGCTGCAAGGCCAGCCACCGCAGCGCGAGCAACACCAGTCCGATGCGCGGCAGGGTCAGGGAGATGCCCACGTCAATGCGCAGGCCGTCCAGCGCCGAGGCCGCACCCAGGATCGGCAGGGCGGCCTCCACGGGCAGCAGTAAGCATGGCACCGCCATCAGCAGAAACCCGACACCGACCACCGCCACCCGACGGTCCAGCCTGCCCCACGTGGTAAGAGCGATCATCCCCACAGCTATGCCCACCGTGAGGGCCACAATGACCCTGACTGGCGTAAGAACACTTCTGAGGCGCTCACGGAGGGCAGGCGCCAGCATCCGCATGCTCACACTAGCCTCGTCAGTCTGCGCACTATGCCTCTGAGCTGAGCCAGGTCTTGCGGGTCATAGGCCCGCATCGCCCAAAGCCCGACTAGGTAGGTCATGCCCCCTATGGCGATAGCAGCGACTATGGACAGCATTCGCGCGGCGGGCAACGCCGCCAACACCGAGAGTATAACCCCGGTCATTGCCGCAGCGGCTGCCATCGCCTTCACCCCGAACACCGCAAGAGCACGCAGGGGCACCCGATGCTCGGAGCGTCTGCACGCCACGACGTTCCACAGGGCGATGGCGCTATAGCTCACCGCAAAGGCCCAGGCGGCGCCGGCTGCGCCGATCCGCGGGACCGCAAGAAGGGTGAGACACAGGTTCATCCCGAGACCCACAAGCAACATCAAAGCAACCTGCTTGGTGCGCTCCCTCAAGAGCAGCCAGGTGTTGTTGATGCGGAACAGCCCCATCGCCACCGTACCGATTGCCGCCGGCAGGACGAGCATCGCGCCTGCGATGAAACGCTCCGTGGTCACTGCCCGGAGCAACGGCTCTGCCAGGACCACAAGCCCGATACTTGATGGAATCGCCAGGGCGAGAAAGAGCCGCGAGGCATAGTCGATGAAACCAATGGCCTCTTTGGCCCTACCGGCCCGCCACTCCGCTGAGGCGGTCGGAAGCAGCACATAGGTGATCGGATTGATGAAAAGGCCCGCCACGCTGCCAAGCGTGAACGAAGCAGCGAATACGCCAACCTCCTGCAAGCTCAGATAGTGGACCATTACATACCGGCCACCCGTAGTCATCAGCCAGAGGCCAAGGTGGGTCGGCAACAGGGGCAGGCTGTATCGGAGAAGCCTGGGTAGGCTGCCAAAGTCGAAGTGGGGGCGCCCGACGGTGCCAACGGCCATGGCGAGCATCAACAGCAAGAACACGAGCTCTGTCGCTGCGATGCCAATCGCCACGCCCAAGACGCCGTATCCCACCACGGCCGCAGCATAGGCCACCACCAGTTGTGCGGCGGACTTGCCCACCTGCACGCCGACCGTATAGCGGAACTCGCGCCTGGCCTGGTAGAGCGCCAGCGCAACGAGGTTGCACGCGGCAGGAACGAGCGCCAGAGCCAGCCAGCGGGCGTACGTTACGTACCCGGTATCGCCCCAAATCCACAGTGAAACCTGGCTCGGAGCAATCGATCCGATCACATATGCGGCAATCAGGCTCTCCAGCAAGACCAACACGAGCGCCGCAAAGTACTGGCCGCTTACCGTGCGTCCGTCGGCCTCTCCCGCAAGATAGCGCACGAGGCCGGCATCCACGTAGAGGGTAAGCACCGGCGCGATGAGGGTGAGGGTCGCCATGAACTGGCTGTACAGCCCATAGCCATCGGCGCCCAGCAGCTTGGCAACGATTGCGAGCCCAACGAGCCCCCGAAGCGCCAGCAGGACAGCACCAGTCCCCTGCCATGCAAGGTTGGAGAGAAAACCTCCTCGCCCGTGGGGATGGATGTTCCTAGAC
>JAIMBM010000417.1 GCA_023511475.1 Anaerolineae bacterium | reverse complement strand
CCATAAGAGATGGCCCCTCCCCCGCGCGGGGACGGCGGTCCCGCGCGGGGGGGGGGGGCGGGGGGGGGGCCCCACGCGGCAGCCGGCGCTACGAGGATACCAGTCTGAACAGTTACGTGCAGCTCGCACTTTGACTCGATCGCCTCGAGAAGATACAATACCGCCATTGGCATGCAAGTCCTTTTGGGGGCACCCAGCCGCGCGCCGGGTGCCTTTTGCTTTGTCCGGCGGGCGGGTGCCGTTACTCTCTTCGGCCATTGGGAGGGAGAGCCATGAAGCGCGTACTGCTCGCCGTTCTCGTCCTTCTAGCGGCGCTGCCGGGGTGCGCCCGGCGGCCGGCCGCCCTCGCTATCGGCGTCCGCACGGCGTGCGACCATGCGCCCTTTTACCTCGCTGACCAGCTGGGCTACTACCGCAAGGCCGGGTTGAACGTCGATCTCCGTGTCATCCCCTCCAACACCGAGATTGTCGAAGGCGCGCAGCGGGGCGACCTGCAGATGGGGGCAATCCCGGTGTCGAGCGCCATCGCAGCCATCGCGCACGGCGCGCCGATTGTGATCGTCGCCATGACCGGGCGCGGCTCGGACGGCCTGCTCGTCCGCGCCGACGATGACATCGCCGGGCTCACCGATCTGCGCGGAAAAAAGATCGGCGCCATCCGCGGCTCGATACTGGACATCCTCCTGCGCAACAGCCTGACCGGTTCAGGGCTCGATCCGGAGCGCGACGTCGAGCTCGTATACTTTACCCAGCTCCCCGACATGATCGCCGCCCTCAAGACCGGGCAGATCGATGCCGCCTCCAACACGGAGCCGTTCATGACACAGGCCGAGCAGGCGGGCTGGGCCCGGGTCCTGCACCGGTACACCTCCGACTGGCCGGACCATCCCTGCTGCGTCGTCTTTGCACGCCGTGACCTGGCCGAAAAGCGTCCGGATCTCCTCGAGACGGTCCTGCGCCTGCACGTGCAGGCGGTCGAGTATGCCAATGCCCACCCCACGGAGACGGCGCAGGCCATTGCCCGGGTGCTTCAGGGCTTCGACGCGGGGCTGGTCGAGGCCTCGCTCGCACCGGAGAAGATGCGGATCGACTACCGCTTCGACCCGGCGGAGCTCGCCCGCATGGCGCAGGACATGTACGAGATGGGCATGATCGAGCGCCTGCCCTCGGCCGAGGAGCTGGGGGCTCCGCAGTATCTGGAGAGGGCCCTGGGTTGAGCGCAGGGCTGCACCGGGTCTCGTGCCACGACCGGGCACCGGCGCGGGTCTGCGCGCTGCGGCGATGGATGCGCGGCGCCCTGCCCCTGGTGGTCGTGGCCCTGTTGTGGGAGCTGGCGCCGCGAAGCGGCCTTGTCGATGCCGCGCTGCTGCCGCCGCTCTCCCGCACCCTCGCGGCGGGAATCGGCCTCGTGCGCTCGGGCGCTCTGCTGGGCCACCTCTGGGCGAGTGTGTGGCGCGTGGGGGCGGGGTATCTCCTGGCCGTGCTGGTGGCGGTGCCGGCGGGCATTGGGCTCGGCCTCTCCCGCCGGCTGGAAGGCTATGTGAGCCCGGTGCTTGCGCTCCTGCGGCCGATCTCACCGCCGGCCTGGGTGCCGCTCGCCATCCTGTGGTTTGGCATCGGCGATGCGCCAGCCATCTTTATTGTGTTCGTCGGCACCGTCCAGGCAATTCTCATCGGGATAGCCAGCACCGCGCGGAGTGTGGACCGCCGCCTGGTGCAGGCCGCCCTCACGCTGGGGGCCACTCGGCGGCAGGCGATCCGGCTCGTGGTGCTGCCCTGTCTGGGTCCGGCGATCTTTGGCCAGCTGCGCGTGGGCCTGGCGCTGGCCTGGATGTGCGTCATGGCGGCCGAGATGGTAGCGGTGCGCCGCGGCCTCGGGTATCTGCTGATCGAGGCGCGGAATCTCTTCCAGACCGAGCGGGTGCTCCTGTGCATGGTGATCATCGGCGCGCTCGGCCTGGGGCTGGACCGCCTCTTGCGTACGCTTGAGGGTATGGTGCTGCGCTGGCAGCGAGGCATGGGTGCAGATGAGCTATTTGCGGCTGGTAGAGGTAAGCAAGACCTATCACGCTGACGGACGGGCCGTGGAGGCCCTCGTCGGTGTGAGCCTCGAGGTCCGGCAAGGCGAGTTTGTGGCGCTCGTCGGCCCCTCTGGGTGCGGCAAGACGACGCTGCTGCATCTCGTAGCCGGGCTGGAGGCCCCGAGTTGTGGGCAGATTCTCCTGGCTGGAGAGCCGATCCGTGGCTGCGGCCGCGAGCGGACGCTGGTGTTTCAGGAGCCCACGCTATTCCCGTGGCTCACCGCCGTAGACAACGTAGCCTTTGGCCTGCGGACGGCGGGGGTACCCCTGCAGGAGCGCCGGGCCCGCGCCCTCGCCCTGCTGGAGAGCCTGGGGCTCGACGGTTTCGCGAGCAGCTATCCGCACCAGCTCTCCGGCGGGATGCGTCAGCGCGTGGCCATCGCCAGAGCCCTGGCCGTCTGCCCGCAGGTGCTGCTCCTCGACGAGCCCTTTGCCTCGGTCGACGCCCTGACCCGCGAGGCGCTGCAGGAGGAGCTCGTGCGCATCTGGCAGGCGCGCCGGCCGACTATCCTGTTTGTGACGCACTCGCGGGAGGAGGCGCTGGCTCTGGCGGATCGGGTGATCGTCCTCAGCCCGCGCCCGGGGCGGGTGCGCGCCGAACTCGCGCTGCCAATGGCGCGTCCGCGCTCACCGGTGGAGCTGGCCCCGTGGCTGGAGCGCCTCAGGGACCTCCTGGCGCAGCCCTGACCGACACGCGGCATGGGCGCCGCTGTCGCATGGCCGAGTTCCGGCTCAGGCCGGCGTCGGCTCCGACGGGCCGCGCAGGTCCAGCTCCTTCATCTCGCCAGTGACCGTAAAGACGACGCGCTCGCAGATGTTGGTGACGCGGTCGGCATAGCGCTCGATGTTGTGCGCGATCCACAGGAGGAGTGTGGCCTGATTGATCGTGCGCGGGTCGGCCAGCATGTAGCTCAAGAGCTCGCGGTAGATCTGGTCATAGTAGGCGTCGATCTCGTCGTCGCGATCGACGATCTGCCGTGCGGCCTCGGCGTCCCGGCGCACAAAGGTGTCGAGCGCATCCTCCAGCATCTGCACGGCCTTCTGCGCCATCACCGGTATGTCGACCAGCGGCTTGATCAGGCGCTCGGTGCCCAACATGATGGTGATCTTGGCGATGCCCTTGGCATGATCGGCCATGCGCTCCAGGTTGGAGGTGATATCGAGCACCGCGGCCACGATCCGCAAGTCGCTCGCCATCGGCTGCTGCGTGGCGATCAGCAGCAGGCAGTCGGACTCGATCGCGAAGCGCCGCTCGTTGATGGCGGCATCGCCCGCCATGATGCGCTGGGCATGCGCGAGGTCGCGCGCCCTCAGGGCGGCGATAGCTTCGAGCATGGCGTTGGCCGTCATACGCCCGAGCTCGAGCATATCGTCCTGGAGCCGCCGCAGCTCGCGGTCAAAGGTCTCTCTCGCCACATTCACCCCCTATCCTGAGAGCCACAGCTCAGGCCGTAACAGACGCCGTCGCTCCCTACCACACTTCCCATGCGCGCCACCCTTCGCTAGGCGATACCGAGGGCGCGCAGCCCGATGGCGAACAACAGCCCCACGAGCAGCCCAAGTTCGACAAGGAGATGCACGGCAAAGGTGTTCAGAGTCAGCTCGTTGATGCCGTCGCCGGCCATTGCAACGATCCGCCCCGCCTTCTGCAACTTGCTGACGACGGCGCTCTTCTGGTCCGGAAGCACTTCTGCCTCCACATCGGAGATGCCGAGCCGTTTCGCTACCGCATTTGCCGTGGTTCTATTGTCGCCGGTCAGCATAATGACCTTGATGCCTTCTGCCGCCAGCGCCTTCAAGGCATCGGGCGTCGATTGCTTCACTGGATCGGCGATGGCAAAGAGTCCCGCCAACTTTCCATCGAGTGCGATATTGATAACGGTTGCACCTTCAC
>JAIMBM010000416.1 GCA_023511475.1 Anaerolineae bacterium | reverse complement strand
CAAGGTGATAATCCAATTGTACCCGGAAGCTCTCCTCCTGTCAAACGAGTCTTGCGGCGGGGGGTCCGGTTCACTCCGGTGGCGGCGACCTGGCAGCTTCTCGGACAGTATGCTCCTGTTGGTGCCTGGATGGCAGCGGGGGATTCCGCTCTGCCGCTGCCCGCCTACACCCCCTGCAGAGGTTCCATACCGGCCCAGGGCGAAGCATGAAGCCCGGTCGCTGGCCCGCGGTGGCACACTCTGGGTATACTCCGACGGGCTGAAGAAGAGTGAGCTAGGCCGTGGTAGCTGGCATGGCTTAGAGGTTTGCCATAGAGAGCAGCCCCGGCTCCCCAACCAGCGCAGGCTCGAATCGGGCGGCCCCTGGCCTAGCAAAAGACTCCAGCAGTTCGCTTGATCAGCTGTTGACAAAAGACCACAAACGAGCTATAATGAGAGCATAATGCTGCAAGTAAGCAAAACCGCGCAGGAAATGCTGCTCAAATGAGCGAAGACTCTAGTGCATCGAACGGCCTGCTCCCGGTTGAGCGCGAGGACCGAATCCTCGGCTATCTTCAGGGGCGGGGCATGGGTGCAGTCACTGAGTTGAGCCGGGCTCTTGGCGTGTCTGAGGCGACCATCCGGCGGGATCTCGCGAGGTTGGCGGCTCGCCAGTTGGTGCGTCGGGTGCACGGCGGGGCGGTCCTTGTTGATGGAGCAGGCTTTGAGCCGCCCGTGCTGCATCGTCGCGCCTTGCGCGCGGCGGAGAAAGAGCGAATCGGGCGCGCGGCGGCCGGCCTCGTGAAGGACGGGGACACGATCGTCCTGCTCGGCGGAAGCACGACGCTGCAGGTGGTGCCGCACCTTACCGGCCGGCGCGACCTGACCCTGATCACGGACTCACTTCTCATTGCAGAGCGCGCAGCCAGACTCCAGGGGGTCACCCTGGTGATGCTGGGGGGCATCGTGCGTCCGTCCGAGCTTTCGACTGAGGGCTATCTCACCCACCTTTGCCTGGGGCAACTGCATGCCAACAAGGCCATCGTGGGGGCTCGGGCCGTGAACCTGGCTCAGGGCCTGATGCTGGAGAAGGTCTCCGAGGTGGCGACCTTTCGCGAGTGCATCGGGATCGCCGACGAAGTGATACTCGTCGCCGATCACACCAAGTTCGGCCAGGTCGCCACTGCGGTTCTTGGTCCGCTGTCGATGGTCCACCGGATAGTGACCGACAGTGGCATGCCCCAGGAGATGGTGGCGCAGCTTGGCGCTCTGGGTATTGAGGTGATGCTGGCGTGAGCTGTGCCGCCTGGCCCGTCGGCGGTCGCGACCGGTCCGCGCCGCCCTCCGTTGTTGTCGTGTTGCGGAGCATTTCGAGCCGTCGTGGCGCAGGCTGTTGCGCCAGATGTCCGACTCCCTCCACGGGGGACCCGGTCAAGGTGGGATCGTCCACCGCGGAGGATTGGGACGGAGTCGAGAGGACGAGTTAGCAACCGAGGGGTGACAGTGACGCAAGTGAATCTGCGAGACCTCTACGAGTGGTGTAGAATCCCCGCCGAAGAGCTGGCCACGCATCCAGCGCGGAGGGTGGCTTTTCGCCTGGTGCGGGACGCCGATGAGATGGGTTGGCTGATGGCCAGAGAGCTGGTCGAGGTCATAGAGGCCAACAACGCTGCGGGCCGGCCAACCCGGGCAATCATCCCATGCGGACCCAAGTGCTGGTACCAGCCGTTCGCCGAGTTGGTCAACGGACGCGGGGTGTCGCTCCGGAATCTGTTTGTGTTCCACATGGACGAGTGCCTGGACTGGCAGGGCCGGCTGCTACCCCGAAACCATCCGCTGAACTTTCGCACGTTCATGGAGCAGCATTTCTACGGACCCATCCGGCCAGAGCTGGCGGTGCCGGAGGAGCAGCGATTCTGGCTCGCTCCTCATACCATGGAGGCGGTACGCGAGGCGATCGACGAGGCCCCCATCGACATTACTATCGGAGGATGGGGGCAGGATGGGCACGTGGCGTACAATCAGGCCCGCCGGCATCCGTACATCCATGTCACGCTGGAAGAGGTGGCGAACTCCACCATCCGGATACAGGAGAACAACCTGGATACAATCCTGGCCATCGCCCACCGCGAGCTCGGGGCAGCCTACCAGTTCGTGCCGCCGATGTCGGTGACGCTAGGAGTGCGAGAGTGCCTGTCCGCGCGCAAGGTGCGGGTGTACTCGGACACCGGTGCCTGGAAGCAGACTGCCCTGCGGGTGGCCCTGTTTTCGGAGCCGACGCCAGAGTACCCGATGACGCTTCTCCAGCGCCATCCGGACGCGATCATTACAGCGACTCTGGAGACGGCGCGCCATCCGATCAGCGAGCACCCGGAATGGGAGCTGTTCTGAGCACGCGCGGGCATGCGCAGGGGCGCGCCGGGCGGGAGGCCGCCTCGGCCGTTCCGCCAATCGTCGCCGCTCTCGGATTCGGACGGAGGTTCCCTTGAAACGCGCGCCGGCCCGCCGCAAGGCAGTTGCTGCCCTTCAGTTGGGGAGCGAGGCGCGATACCGGCTCCTCGCGGGTGTAGGTGGAATCGGAACCGGTCTCTTCTTCGCGCTGGAGGGAAACCATACCCTTGGCCGCAACGAGTCCAGGCCGGCACGGCAACTGGACGTCCGCGACTACTGCAAGCTGCACATCATCGCCCACTATGTCGCGGTCCTGCTGGGCGCTGACCCATCGGGCACGCCCTTTCACGTGCTTCCCGTCGGAAGGGTTGGGGATGATGACATCGGGCGGCGCCTCTGGCGGGAGATGCAGGACGCGGGGATGGACATGCGCTTCGTCGAGCGGGTGCCCGGCCAGTTGACCCCGCTGAGCGTCTGCTTCCAGTATCCGGATGGCTCGGGTGGTAACATCACCGTACGGGCTGCCGGCGCCCTCGCGCCGACACCTGAGGACATCGACCAGGTCGAGCCCTATCTCGAGGCGGAGCGGAGTCGGGCCATCGTCCTGGCCGCACCCGAAGTGCCGCTGGAAGCCCGTGGGCACTTGCTACGGCTGGGTGCGCGGCACGGTGCCTTCTGCGTCGCATCGTGCACAACTGCTGAGATGCAGGACGCGCTCCGGCTTGGCCTCTTCGCGCCGGTCGATCTCCTGGCGGTGAACGAGGAAGAGGCAGCAGCGCTGGCAGGTCGCGAGCTTGATCCCTCCCAGCCCGAGGCGTTCCTGAGAGCCTGCGCCGCGGTGCTGCGGCCGGGCGATGCGCCCGTGGCCGCTGCGGTGACCGACCGCGCCGGGCTGACCTGGCGCGTGGGCTTGAGCGTGTGCTACGACCTGCGCTTTCCCGAGCTCTACCGGCTGCTGGCCGCCGACGTGCTGGTGGTGCCGGCCGCGTTTACCTATGTCACCGGCCAAGCGCACTGGGAGGTGCTGTTGCGCGCGCGCGCCATCGAAAACCAGGCCTATGTGATTGCCAGCGCCCAGGGGGGGCAGCACGAAAACGGCCGCCAGACCTGGGGCCAAAGCATGGTCATCGACCCCTGGGGCCAGGTGCTGGCGCAGCAGGCCACGGGGCCGGGCGTGGTGGTGGCCGAGCTCGACCGCGCGCACCAGCAGGAGGTGCGCCGGCGCCTGCCCGCGCTCGAGCACCGGCGGCTGTGAGCGTGGCCCTGCAGGGTTGTGAGCGCGTCAGCGCGGGGGGTGATCCGGACCGCGGGCCGGCGGCGCGTCGGCGCCGCCTGCATGGGGGTCGGCCGCCGCGTCGTTGGGCTCGCCGCGCTTGCGGCCGGCGAACATGGTCCACCACACGATGAAGACGAACAGCAACAGGGCGCCGAGGGCTTCGAGCAGCAACAGGGTCATGATGGCTACCGGACGGGCAAAGAAGACGTGGCGGTTGTGGCGTGCGACCGCTGCGCTGGCTGCGGCCGCGATTGTCGGCCTGATGGCCAGTTGCAGCAGCGCGCCCCCCGCGCCGGCCGAGCGTGTGGGTGCACGCGATGGTGTGGAGGTC
>JAIMBM010000415.1 GCA_023511475.1 Anaerolineae bacterium | reverse complement strand
GGGGGGGCGCCCCGCGCCCCCCCCCCCCCCCCCCCCCCCCCAATACCCCGTACAAGAAAGGCCCCCCTCCCCCAGTCGGCCTGCAGGCCGACTTGGGGCGGCTCGCGAGCCACCCTACGCTTTCGCATGTTAGGATTGCTTCGGCGGCTGACGCCGCCTCGCGATGGGGGACCCACAGATCCCTAAGAAGGCGGGCGCGCTCGCCTGTTGAGGAGCTTCACGGGACACTATCAGAGCGTGACAGGCTCGCTGCCGGGTTACTTGCTCCGCGCGCGCCCGGCCCCGGGTTCCGGCGAACCCGGCGGGCCCTCAATGGCCGAAGACGCCCGTCTCACGATCTCGCGGGGGCTACCCGAGAATCAAAAGCGCCCCAACCCTTGTTGGGTCGGGGCGCCAGCCCATGAGAGAGGTGATGTGCGCGCTCAGGCCGTCTCGCTCAGCTCCCAGTCCAGGAGCGTGTCGTCTTCCCCGTACAGCTTGGGCGGCGTATGTCGCCGGATCGTGTCGGCATCGATGACGCACCGGCGCACCTCGGGCCGAGACGGGATGGTGTACATGACGTCCAGCAGAGTGTCCTCGATGATCGTCCGCAGGCCACGCGCACCCATGCGATGTCGCTGTGCCTCCTGCGCAGTCGCCCGCAGCGCCTCCGGCGTAAACACCAGCTCCACGCCATCGAGCGCAAAGAGGCGCTGGTACTGCCTGACCAACGCGTTCTTGGGCCGCGTCAGGACCAGGATGAGCTGCTCCTCGTCCAGCGGGTCGACACTGACCACGACCGGCAGGCGACCCACAAACTCGGGGATCAGCCCGTACTGAAGCAGGTCATCGGCTGAGACCCGCCGCAGAAGCTCTGCGGTGCTCAGCGTCTGCACCTCCTGCTCCTCGTCGCTGCGGAAGCCGAGGATGCCCTTCTTGCCGATTCGCTGCGCGATGACGTCCTCAAGCCCATCGAAGGCACCACCACAGATGAAGAGAATGTTCGTGGTGTTGAGCTGGATGAACTCCTGGTGCGGGTGCTTCCGCCCCCCCTGCGGGGGCACGTTCGCCACCGTCCCCTCCAGGATCTTGAGCAGCGCCTGCTGGACGCCCTCGCCCGACACGTCCCGCGTGATGGACGGGTTGTCGCCGCTCTTGCGGGCGATCTTGTCGATCTCATCGATGTAAACGATCCCCCGCTCCGCTCGCGGCAGGTTATAGTCGGCCGCCTGGATCAGCCGCAGCAGAATGTTCTCCACATCCTCGCCAACATAGCCGGCCTCGGTAAGCGAGGTAGCATCGGCGATGGAGAACGGCACATCCAGGATCCTGGCCAGCGTCTGGGCCAACAGCGTCTTCCCGCAGCCCGTCGGTCCAATGAGCAGGATGTTGCTCTTCTGCAGCTCGACGTCGTCCGCTCCCGGCGGAAGCTGGGTGCGCTTGTAGTGGTTATAGACGGCGACCGAGAGGACTTTTTTCGCCCGGTCCTGGGCCACCACGTACTGGTCGAGCCCCAGATAGATATCCCGTGGCGAGGGCACGGCCCGGGGCGAAGCCTCCTGGACCTGCGCCGCAGCCAACTCTTCGTCGAGTATCTCTTTGCAGAGCTCGACGCATTGCTCACAGATAAAGACCGATCCGGGGCCCGCGATGAGCCGGCTTACCTGCTCCTGCGGGCGTCCACAGAAAGAGCAGCCCTGCATGGTCCCTCTCTCCAAGGTACCCGCGGGGACCGGCCGGCTGCTACCCGATCGTGGCGCCGCCGGCCGGTCGCCGCGTTGATCCCTAGCTCTTGGCTCCCTCAGGGGTCAGAGCCTTGCTGCGTGGGGTGATGATCTCGTCGACGATGCCATACTCTACAGCGCCCTGCGCATCCATATAGTAGTCGCGATCAAAGTCCGCGGCAATGCGCTCCTTGGGCTGGCCAGTATGTTGCGACAGGATCTCCTGGATCTTGTTCTGCATTCGGAGCAGCTCGCGCGCCTGGATTTCCACGTCGGGAGCATACCCCTGCACACCTCCACCCGCCGGGTGCATGTGCACCGTGGCGTTGGGCAGGGCATAGCGGCGACCCTTGGTCCCGGCCGCGAGCAGCACCGTCGCCATGCTGGCCGTGGCGCCGACTGCGATGGTCGAAACCGGAGCCGTCACGCTCTGCATCGTGTCGTAGATCGCCAGCCCCGCATAGATGATGCCACCGGGGCTGTGGATGTAGAGCGAGATCGGCTTGGTCGGATCCTCGGTGTCCAGATACAGCAGCTGTGCAACGATCAGATTCGCCACCGTGTCGTCGATCGCGGTCCCAAGAAAGATAATGCGGTTCTTCAGAAGCAATGAGTAGATGTCGTAGGCGCGCTCGCCGCGCCCGGTCGTCTCGATAACCATTGGGATCAGAGCACTCATCCCAGTCCTCCTGCAAAACTCCAAACCAATACCTTCAAACCAGCTACTCGGGCTGCTGCTCCCCGGTCGCCGGCCCTTCCTCAGCTCCCTGCTCGGGTGCGGCGGCGTCGGTGCCCTCATCCTTGCTCTGGGCCCTGCCGGCAACGATCTCAACCAGCCGGGCCAGCGCCTTGCGCCCTCTCAGGTCGGCCACGATGGCCCCGAGCACGTCCTCCCGCATGAGCTGTCGCCGCATCTCATCGGCGCGCTCGCCATAGGACGCGGCGATCTCCCCGACTGCCTGGTGCACCTCTTCGGGGCTGACCTCGATCCCCTCTGCCCGGGCCACCTCATCGAGCACGAGCTCGTGGCGCAACCTCTCCTCCGCCTCGGGCCGCAGCTCATCGCGTAGCTGAGCGAGCGACTTGTGAGCGAGGCTCAGGTAGCCCTCGAGCGTGAAGCCCTGCCGCTGCAGACGCCGCTCGCGCTGACGGATCAGGTAGTCGATCTCGCGCTCCACGGCCTGGTTCGGGTACTCCAGGCGCGACTGTTCAATAACGGCCTCCAACACCCGCTGGGCAACGCGGGCTTCGGCCTCTGCCTGCAGCTCCATCTTGATGGCCTGTCGTATGCGCGACTGCAGTTCCTCGATCGACGCAAAGCCACCAACCGTGCGCGCGAACTCGTCGTCGAGCTCCGGCAACCGCTGCTCCTTCGCTCCCCGCAGAGTCACCGTCACATCGACAGACTTGCCAGCCAGGCGCTCCTCCGCAAAGTCGACCGGATAGGTCACCGCGACCTGGCGCGTCTCCCCGACGCTCATCCCCGTGACCCCCTCGGCCAGACCAGCAGGGATGAGCTTCTCGTTCAACTCAAACTCGGCCTCTTTCTCGTCAAAGAGCGTCTCACTGTCGGACGTACCTTTGATATCGACAATGACCTGGTCGCCCATCTGCACGGGCCGCTCAACCGGCACCCAGGTGCCGTGGTCCTCGCGGAAGCTGTCCAGCACCTTCTGCACCTGCTCGGGTGTGACCTGCACCTCGGGCTCGGGCTCGACGTGAATGGCGTGATAGTCGGCCAGCTCGACGGTGGGGCGGAGCGGCACGCGGATCTTGAGCTCGAACGGCTCCTGCTGGCTGACCCGCAGGGTAGGGCGGTCATATGCCTCGTACCCGCCCTCCTGCATCACACGCTCGAAAAGATCAGGGGCGAGTATCTCCGCGGCCTCTTCCGTCAGGTACTCTTTACCGACGGTCCGCTCGACAAGCGCATAGGGGGCCTTGCCCGGCCTGAAGCCCGGAATCCGTACCCGCTGGGAAATCGCCCGGGCGGCCTTCCGCCTGGCCTCATCAACCTCTTCAGCCCCAAGATGGATGGTGAACTCGACCTCGCGAGGAGCGACGGTCTCAGCCGTGTATTCCAAGGCGATCGACTCCTTTCGAGTGGCATTATAGCACAAACGATCGGTCTGTAAAGGCACCCCGTGCCCTGGACACGCTGAGGGCTGGTTCCGTGGAACCAGCCCTCAGGCGTATTCCGGAGGAGCGGAAGACGGGATTTGAACCCGCGACCCTCTCCTTGGCAAGGAGATGCTCTACCGCTGAGCCACTTCCGCT
>JAIMBM010000414.1 GCA_023511475.1 Anaerolineae bacterium | reverse complement strand
TGAGCCTCCCAGCCGGGAGGCTCAGTTGTTTTACGGCTGCCGCGACCGGTCCACCGGCGCGGCGACACGGCCCGGCACGACGCCGGGCGCAGCGATGAGGCCCTCGCCTGACGATGTCAGGCCCGGGCCTTTTTTAATCTCTACGACGGAGGTCCAGCGCGTGAGAAGCGATGCCCTCAAACAGGGCCCAGAACGCGCCCCGCACCGGTCACTGCTGCGGGCCCTGGGCTGCACCGACGAGGACCTGGCCAGGCCGTTCGTCGGGGTCATCAGCTCGTACAACGAGATCGTGCCCGGCCACATGCACCTCGACCGCATTGCCGAAGCCGTCAAGGCGGGCATCCGTGACGCCGGTGGCGTCCCCTTTGTCGCCTCGACCATCGCCGTCTGCGATGGCCTGGCCATGAACCACGCCGGAATGCGCTTCTCCCTCGCCTCCCGAGAGCTCATCGCCGACTCGGTCGAGATTCTCGCCCAGGCCCACGCTTTCGATGCCCTCGTTCTCATCGCCAGCTGCGACAAGATCGTGCCAGGCATGCTCATGGCGGCGGCGCGGCTCGACCTCCCCGCCATCCTGGTCGCCGGTGGCCCCATGCTGGCCGGGCGGCTCGGAGATCAGAAGCTGGACCTCAACTCGGCCTTTATGGCCGTCGGCGCCCATGCCCGAGGCACGATGTCGGCCGACGAGCTCGAGGCGATCGAGCGCGCCTGCTGCCCGGGCTGCGGCTCCTGTGCGGGCATGTTCACAGCCAACACGATGAACTGCCTAACCGAAGCCCTCGGCATGGCCCTGCCCGGAAACGGCACCATCCCCGCGGCCTCCGCGGCACGCCTCCGACTGGCCACGGAGGCCGGCAGGCGGATCGTGTCGCTCCTCGAATCCGGCACGACCCCGCGCCGTATACTCACGCGCGCGGCCTTTCGCAACGCCGTCACGGTGGATATGGCTCTGGGGGGCTCGAGCAACTCGGTCCTGCATCTGATGGCCATCGCCCACGAGGCCGGCGTGCCGCTGACCCTCGACGATTTCGACTCGCTCGGGCGCGCCACCCCACAGGTATGCAAGCTCAGCCCTGCCGGCAGCCACTATGTAGAAGACCTCGACCGCGCCGGCGGCATCTACGCCCTCATGGCCGAGCTCGCTGCCGACGGCCGTCTCGACACCTCCGCCCTCACCGTCAACGGTCCCATCGACCGCGGGCTCGCCGGGCACTCGGTGCTAGACTCGGGGGTGATCCGCCCTCTCTCCGAGCCCTATGCACCGACCGGTGGCCTCGCCATCCTGAAGGGTAACCTCGCACCCGGCGGAGCCGTGGTAAAGGCAGGTGCGGTCTCGCCAAAGATGCTGAAGCACCGGGGACCGGCACGGGTCTTTGAGTCCGAGGAAGAGGCGACACAGGCTATCCTGGCCGGCCGCTTTTCCCCGGGCGACGTGCTCGTCATTCGCAACGAGGGCCCCAAGGGTGGCCCCGGCATGCGCGAGATGCTGACCCCTACGTCGCTCCTCTCCGGCATGGGCGTGGATGACCAGGTGGCGCTCATCACCGACGGGCGCTTTTCCGGTGCCACCCGGGGCGCTGCTATCGGCCATATCTCGCCCGAGGCGGCGGAGCGGGGACCCATCGCCGCTCTGCAGGATGGCGACGTGATCGAGATCGACATCCCCAACCGCCGACTGGAGGTCGAGCTGACGCCGGAGGAGCTGGCATCCCGCCTGGCAGCACTGCCGCCATGGCAGCCCCGCGCTGCAGCGGGCTACCTGCGGCGCTACGCCGCACTGGTCACCTCCGCAGGGACCGGCGCCGTCTTTGCAGCAGAGCGCTAGAGGGGGGGGACACGATGGATGGAGTGATCAGCTTCACCGCTAACGGGATGCGTGCACCGGTAGCCTCGAGCCGCCTGCAGGCGGCCATGGCGGCCATGCACCAGTATATTCCGCACACGGTCGCCTGGCACTGCCATCAGCCGGGCGAGCCGATCATGGTGACCCTGCCGCCGAGCCTCAGTGCCGGCGAGCTGGTGGTGCGGGCAGAGCGAGCGCGGCTGGAGGTCTCGGTAGTGGACGATCCCCAGGTACCCGATCGGCGGATCGAGCTCCACTACGCACACCTGCCAGAGGCAGAGATCACCGAGGGCATCCGCAGGCTGGGCCACTGCCTCGCCTCTTACTCGGAGCTGGCAGCGCGCCACGCGCCCGGATACCCCACTATGCTACTGGGTACCTGAGCGGGCCAGCCGCGCTCGCCGACGTCCCAGGGAGGCACGGGGCTACTCGCTATGGGCTCCGGGAAGGAGGAGCCTCGCTTCCTGCGCAAGAGCGGCGTCGGCCGGGCGCCGCGGCCGGACTGGAGGGACCATGCCATGAACCTGACAGGCGCACAGATGGTCTGGGAGAGCCTGGTACGAGAAGGTGTCGACACCGTGTTCGGCATCTCGGGTGGGGCGGTGCTGCATCTGTACCATGCCCTCCCGGATTACCCCATCCATCACGTGCTCGTCCGCCACGAGCAGGCGGCGGCCCATGCCGCCGACGGCTACGCCCGCGCCAGCGGCAAAGTCGGGGTCTGCCTGGCGACGTCCGGGCCGGGAGCCACGAACCTGGTGACCGGCATCGCCACAGCCATGATGGATTCCTCGCCCATCGTTGCGATCACTGGCCAGGTTGCCACACCCTTTATCGGCAAGGACGCCTTCCAGGAAGTCGACATCACCGGTATCACGCTGCCCATCACCAAGCACAACTACCTGGTCACAGACCTGCACGAGTTGCCGTACGTGCTGAGGGAGGCCTTCTATGTTGCGCGCAGCGGCAGGCCGGGGCCCGTGCTCATCGATATCGCCAAGGACGTGCAGGCAGCGAGCGGCGAGTACGAGTATCCCCCGGAGCCATCGCTCCCCGGATACCGCCCGACCCTCGTCGGCAATCCCCGACAGGTAGCCCAGGCGGCGGCCCTGATCAATGCGGCACGCCAGCCGCTGATCCTCGCCGGTAGAGGCGTGATCCTCTCCGACGCGGCGCCCGAGCTGCGCCAGCTCGCTGAAAAGGCCGAGATACCGGTCGTCACGACCCTGCTCGGCATCAGCGCCCTCCCGGAGACCCACCCGCTGAGCCTGGGCATGGGGGGCATGCATGGCGAGGCCTACGCCAACCTGGCCATCCAGGAGACCGACCTTCTCATCGCAGTCGGTGCCCGGTTCGACGACCGCCTGACCAGCGCCCTCAAGCGCTTTGCGCCCAAGGCACGCATCATCCACATCGACATCGACCCGGCCGAGATCGGCAAGAACATCGCCGTCGACGTGCCCATCGTGGGCGACGCAGCCCTGGTGCTGCGCAGCCTGCTGCCGCTGGTGGAGCCGGCGACCCACCCCGAGTGGCTGAAGCAGATCGCCATCTGGCGGGCCGAGTCCGCCGAGCGGGACATCCTCAACCAGCCGATGACGGGGCTGTGTCCGCAGTATGTGGTGCGGGCCCTGTACGAGGCCACCGGCGGACAGGCCATCATGGTGAGCGACGTGGGCCAGAACCAGATGTGGGAGGCCCAGTACTATCAGCATGACCGGCTGCGGGGGCTCATCTCCTCCGGCGGCCTCGGCACCATGGGCTTTGCACTCCCGGCCGCCATCGGGGTCCAGCTTGCCCGGCCGGACGCGCTCGTCTGGGTCACGACCGGCGATGGCGGGTTCCAGATGAACATGCAGGAGCTCGCCACCGTCGTTCAGGAAAAGCTGCCCATCAAGATCGCCATCCTCAATAACGGATACCTTGGCATGGTCCGGCAGTGGCAGGAGATGTTCTTCTCCCGGCGCTACTCCGGCAGCCGGCTCTTCGGCCCCGACTTTTGCCAGATCGCCGCGGCCTATGGCATCGCCAGCGCCCGGGTCACCGAGCCGGAGCAGGTCGCGCCGACCATCGCCCGGGCCATCGAGCATCCCGGCCCGATGCTGATCGACTTTCGCATCAACCCGGAGGAGAACGTCTATCCGATGG
>JAIMBM010000413.1 GCA_023511475.1 Anaerolineae bacterium | reverse complement strand
CCGCTCTTATAGTCGATCACGCGCAGGCGACCCATGTCGTCGGCATCGACGCGGTCGACGATCCCGAGGAGCAGAATCTCGCCTCTGCCCTCAACCGCAATGCGCAGCGGCGGCCAGGGGTCCGAGGGGAGGCCAAAGCTCATCTCCAGCGCCAGCGGCTGCCATCCGGCGCTCACCTCTGCCAGCGCGCGCAAGGTATTGGCCAGGTCCTCCTGTATCCGCGCCTTCTCCTGCTCCCAAAGGGGGCCAGGGCGAAAGCCATAGGACCGCGGCGCTCGATCGAGAACCTCGGAGGCGACGGACCGGAGGCACTCCAGAGCCTCGCCCAGCGAACCGCTGCCGGCCCGACGACAGGTCTCCTCCAGTATCCGGTGGTACATGCCGCCCAGCTGAGCGGCATCAAAACCTGCCTGCGGCGCACGGCGAGGCCCAAGACCAAGGCAGGCCCCAAGGTAGAAGGCAAAGGGGCACCGCTGGTACGCTTCGAGGCGGCTGGCACTCCAGGCATAGTTCGGTCCGTACCGGGCGGCGAGCAGGGGCGCGAGAGGGGAGCACTCGCCGTCGAAGGGGCTCCCCTGGCGCCCCTGAAGACGGGCCGCGAGCATCGCGGCGCCGCGCCTGACCCTGCACAGTTGCAGTCGCAGGTCCCCGGGCAAGGCCTCGGGCTCGCCCTGTGGCCAACGATGGCTCGCCGCCATGACCAGCTCGGGCCAGGAGGCCGCGAGCTCCACCGGCAGCGGGTCCGCTGAGCGCAGGCGCTGCACGAGGTGCTCTCTCGCCAGCCCATCAGAGCCCGCGAAGAGCCTCAGCGTCTCCTCCCAGAAGGGTGAGGGCGCCCGAGGCTGCCCGCTATCCCCGAGGTAGGGGCGGGACAGGAGCAGCTCGCCCCGAGCGCGGGTCACCGCCTCGTAGAAGAGCGTGAACTCGCCACCCGGGGGCTCTGGCTCCAGAGGAAGGCCCTGCGCGGCGAGGCGCTCCCGGTCCTCTTCCCGCAGCAGACCCCAGACCCGCCGCGGGCGCGGAAACTGTCCCTCGCTCAGGCCCAGAATCGCGACAGCACGGAAGGAGAGCCCCCTCGCCGCATGCACAGAGGAAGCCCACACACCATTCCCTGAGGCCGGCGCATAGGCGTAGGTGCCGGCCATCGCTGCACCCTCCAACTCGTCGACAAAGCGCTCATAGCTCACCGGCTCGCCGGGTCCAAGCATGCCATCGGCCCACACCAGGCCTCGCAGGACCCTCTTCAGCGCCCGAAGGGCGCTGAGGTCCCGCGCCGCCAGCTCCGCCGGCCCCGAGAGCACGCGGGGGAGCATGCGGAGGCTCGAGGCATCGCTGCCTGAGGCCGGGTTGGCGGCCTCAGTCTCATCCCCAATCAGGTCCTCTACAAAGGCCGTGTACCCGGACACGGTATCTATCGGCGGCGGGGTGAGCCGCGCCATCAGGCGCTCAAAGCGCTCGCCCAGCCTGGCCCAGACCTCCCCCGGCCGACCGGCCGTCGCGACCTCCTCTTCCTCGTCGTCGCGCTCCGCGCGCCCGCCCTCCGAAACCTGTGCCGCGCGCAGCGCGAGGGCCTCCCGCCACTGGTCAACGCCGGCCAGCACCTGGTACGCCAGGGCGAGCTGCTCGAGCAGGTTGGCGTCCTCCGCCGTCAGGCCCAGCGGCACTCCGCCGATCTCACAGCTCTGCCAGTCAAAGTAAGGGCTGCGCAAGGCCTCAAGGGTCTCGCGGACGGGGAAGCGACCGTCCGCGACCGAGGCGGTGCCCCGGTCGCGGCGCACGAGCCTGAGCAGCCCCAGGAGGGCCGCCACCGCGGGGTTGCTGGCAAGAGGCCCTGGCTCCACCAGGTTCAGCGGTACGCCAAACTCTCCGGCAGCCTCTTCGAGGAAGGCCGCATACTCGCCAAGGTCGCGGCTCAGGATGGCCACCTCGCGGGGCGCAAGCCCGCCCGTCACCAGGCGCTGCTTCACCCATCGCAGCGCAGCGCGGGCCTCCATGGCCGGGCTGGGTGCCTCCAGCCAGGAGATGGCACCCCCTGGCTCGATCGTCGCCACCGCCGGCTCAAAGAGCCCTGCCTCCAGATGCACCAGGGCCGCGACGGCGGCCGGGCGCGCGCCGGGAAGTGGCTCCGGCTCGACCCCCAGCCCGACCTGCAGCCGCGACAGAGTCCACGCAAAGCGCCGCTGAGCCAGCCTCTGCCTCCCGGCAGTGCAGGTGAGGGTCACGATCAGCTCGCCAACGCGGGGGGCGAGGGCCTTGAGGAGTGCAACCTGGGTAGGGTTCAGGTGATCAAAGCCATCGACGGCAAGGAGCGACCAGTCTGAAGCAACCGTCGGGTCGCCAGCGAGGGCCCGCATCGCCTGCCATCCCAGCTCCTCTTCATCCAGCCAGCTCTGGCTCGAGAGCTGCCGCTGGTAGGCCACATAGAGCCCGGCGAGCTCCTCAAGCCGCGGCCCGGCACCCCGCACAGCCTCTGCCAGAACCGATGGCTCGACCAGTGCCTGCTTCAGCTCCTGAATCAGCTCCCGCAGCACCGCTACAAAGCCAGGCTTGTCGGCCAGCGAGGCATAGTGCGACAGTTCACCTGAGCGCGCCGCCTTGTCGATCACGGCGCGGAGCAGACGATGCTGCAGCGGCTCTTCCAGGGAGGCGGGCGCCCGGCCCGCCCGGAGCAGGAGGTCCGAGCACAGATCGTAGAAGGTGCCTATCTCAACGCCCAGCGCACCGCCCGCCACAGCCAGGCGCTGGCGGAAGGAGATGACCTGGGCGCGGTTCGCCACGCAGACCCACACAGGGCACAGAGGCTGCCCACGACTGAGCTGCTGTGCCCTGCCGAGGCAGAACCTGGTCTTCCCGGCACCAGCGGGGGCGATGAAGAGGCGTATCGGCATTGATGTCACCTGCGTTGCGCGCCAGCCTGGGACCCATAGCCCGTCACATGCCGTGCAGGCGCCTGGCTCGGTCCGGCCCGCGGCATCGGCCGCAACCTGCATTATACGCAGAGGAGCAAGCGCCGCAATCTCTGGCATGACCAGGCATCGTCAGCCTGGGCCAGGCTCCGCCTGCTGCTGCCGCGCCGCGCCGAGAAGCTCGGCACCGAGGCGGCGCAGGTCCTCAGGCCGGCGAACCAGAACTGCCCTCAGGCCCGCCCGTCGCGCAGGGATTATGTCCACGGCCAGGCGATCACCGATAGCCAGGCAGGCCTGAGGGCTCACACCGAGCATTCGCGCAACCTGATGATAGAGGGTAGGGTCTGGCTTGAGGCGGCCGCTCTCCGTTGTCGTGAGGACGACCTCGAAGAGATGCCGGATACCGAGGAGGCGCAGGATGCGCTCGGCGAGGGCCCGGTTGTTGTTTGTGATGATGGCCAACCGGTAGTGCTCGTGCAGTTCGCTCAGAAGCGACCGCAGCCAGCCATAGTCCGCCGGGTTCAGAAAGCGGCCGGGATCGACGCGAGCAGCAAGAAACGCCGCCCACTCATCGAGCCTCGCACCGGTAAGCGCAACGAGCACCTGTGTGGTAGAGGGGCTTCTGCCAGTCGTCTCCTGCAAGCGCAGGGCCTCCTGTCCATAGCGTTCCCTCGCTTCCTCCGGGGGCACGCGGATGCGCTCCGCGACGAAGGCCACCGCCTGTCGCGGGTACTCGGCGAGCAGCTCCGGGCTATGGTAGAGGGTGCCGTCAAGGTCAAAGATCAGGGCCCGCAGCCCCTGCCATCTGCCCATGAGACCTCCGGGAGCCATCTTACCCTGCGCTCCGCCTGTGCGCAAGGCGGAATGACATCCGGAGCGCTCAGCTTCGTCCCTCGAAGGGACTCTTGCGGAGATCGGCGCCTGCTCGTGGCAGCGGAGATACCTGAAGCGGGGTGCAGTCCAAGTTTGGGGCAGCTGGCGCCCGGCTACGCTGTCACCGGCCCCACCCCCCAGGGCTTTGACAAAGTCGGTCAGGTAGGGCCAGGTATACGGAGTATCAGATCGAGCGCAATATCCACGTTACCAT
>JAIMBM010000412.1 GCA_023511475.1 Anaerolineae bacterium | reverse complement strand
GTCTCCAGGCCGCCCTCTTCAGGGCGGCCAGCCTCGATTCTGGCTGCCTGTCCGCCCCTGAACCCCAGGCCGGTCCGCGGACCGACCTGGGGGAGGGGGCTGCGGGGGTGGGGGTCTTAGCAGCACAGGATAAGCCTGTCCCTAGAGTCAACTCCACCCGCACAGCCCGGCTCACTTGCGGTTCTGACTGGTATGCTCTACAATGGCCACGTGTATGGGCGATGAGACCCGCGGCGATGGCTGTCCGGGCAGCCAGGCGCAGGCTCGCGATCGGGCCCCCTGCGGCCCAGGAGGCAAAGATGACCGAACAGGATGCCCCGGCCATACGGGTCAGTGAGCTCCGGAAACACTTTGGCGCCGTGAGGGCGGTCGATGGCGTCTCATTCACCATCCCGCGCGGGCAAATCTTCAGCCTCCTCGGGCCCAACGGCGCTGGCAAGACCACAACGATCTCCATGCTCAGCGGGCTGCTTACCCCCGATGGCGGTGACGCAGTCATCGCGGGCTACTCCGTCCGGCGACAGCCCCAACAGGTAAAGGCCGCCATCGGCGTTGTGCCGCAGGATATCGCCCTCTACGGCGACCTCTCCGCCCGTGAGAACCTGCTCTTCTGGGGGCGCATGCAGGGCCTCAGCGGAGCCGGGCTGCAGCGTCGCGTCGACGAGGTCCTCGAGCTGATCGGCCTGACTGAGCGGCAGAAAGAGCGGGTCGACCGGTACTCGGGTGGCATGAAGCGGCGCGTGAACCTCGGCGTCGCCCTCCTTCACCGCCCTCAGGTCCTCTTCCTCGACGAGCCGACGGTCGGGATCGACCCCCAGAGCCGTCGCAGCATCCTCGACGGCATCAAGGACCTCAACCGGCAGGGCACGACGATCCTCTACACCACGCACTATATGGAGGAGGCGCAGGAGCTGAGCCATCGCATCGCCATCATGGACCACGGCAAGATCATCGCCGAGGGCACCCACGATGAGCTCGTGCGGATCGTCGGCGAGCGGACGCGAGTCACGGCGACCCTCGCCGATGCGAGCCCTGACACACTGCGGCGATGGCAGGCGCTTCCCGGCGTGACGCAGGTGCGCAGCGAGGAGGACAGGGTCAATCTGCTCGTCACAGACCCAGGCCGGGTGCTGCCAGCGCTCTTTGAGGCCGCAAGCGGCACCGGCGGACGCATCACTTCACTATCTATAGAAGAGCCCGACCTCGAGATGGTCTTCCTCCACCTGACCGGCCGCGCCCTTCGGGACTAGCCGGCCGTTGCCGCAAGGGAGGGCCCCATGCGCATCGCACTGGCGATTGCCATCAAGGACATCCGGCAGTGGACCCGCAACCTCCCTGCCCTCATGTTCGGCCTGGCTGCGCCGCTTGTCCTCACCGCACTCATCGGCCTGGCCTTCGGAGGGTTCAGCGGAGGCGGCGCGCCTGAGCTCCAGCCCATCTCGGTGCGGGCTGTGAACCTCGACGTCGGGGCCGGCTCGCCGCCGGTGAACCTCGGTGAGCAGCTGATCCAGACGCTCCAGGAACCAGGGCATGCGAGCTTGGTCGAGATCACCCTTGCCGCCGACGAGGCCATTGCCCGATCGGCCGTCGACCGGCGGGAAGCGGATGCGGCGCTGATTGTGCCCGCCGGGTTCTCGGTCGCCGTTATGTCCACCGGCGATCAGCGGGCGGAAGTCGTGTTGTATCATGACCCGGGGCTCGTCTGGCGTCTCCCCATCCTGACGGGCGCCGTACAGGGCGTGCTTGACGCGTACTCGGGGAGCAGGGTCGCCGGGCTCGTCACCGCGGCTCAGATGGCCTCTCGCGGGGCCTCCGACGAGGCCATTGCCTCGGGCGCCGAGAGCGCCGCGGTGCAGTACGCCCAGACGGCTACCATGCCCCTCGTCGGAATGAAGGTCGAGAGCCTGTCGCGGCCTGCGGCGGAGGGGACTGCGGCCATCCTCGCCGAGGTCTGCGCCGGTATGCTGATCACCTTCACGTTCTTTACCGCAGCGACCACTGCCGAGACAATCCTCAAAGAGGATGAGACCGGCACACTGCGGCGCCTGTTCACGACGCCCGCGGCCCGCACAACGGTCCTGGGGGGCAAGCTCCTCTCCGTGTTCCTGGTCACGCTGCTACAGGCTTCGATCCTGGTGATCGCGGCAGCGCTCCTCTTTGGCGTCCGCTGGGGCGATCCGGCGGGGGTCTTCCTGGTGCTGCTTGGGCTCGTCATTGCCGCCTCGGGGATGAGCGTGGTGCTGCTCTCCTTCGCCAGGAACACCAGGGAAGCCGGTTACCTCATTGGCGGCGCTCTCTCGATCCTCGGCTTCGCCGGCGGGCTGTTCACGACCGGCTTTCAGAACATTCCGAAGGTACTGGACACGGTCGCCCTGTTCACGCCGCAGGGCTGGGCCATGCGCGGCTACAAGCTCCTCCTGCGAGGCGAGAGCCTCCCGGCGCTACTCCTCCCGGCAGCGATCTGCGCGGCGGCAGGTGCCGTGCTCTTTCTGGCCGGCAGCCTCGTCTTCCGGCGTCGCTACGCCTAGGGCGTACCGGAGGAAAGCGACTACATGAGAAAAGGACCCGCCATGAGAGTGCTTCACCTGGCCGCGAAAGACCTCCGGGCGCTGAGAGATCCGAGGATGCTGCTCTTCGCCCTGGCCATGCCGCTGGCCCTCACCTTCCTCTTTGGTATGCTGATGAGCGATAGCTCGGAGAGGGCACCGGCACCCGTCCCTGTCGCCTGGGTCGATCAGGACGGCAGCGAGGCTTCGGCCATCCTCTCCGGGTTGCTCAGCGCGAATATGGGCATCGAGCTGCGGCCCATGGGCAGGGATGAAGCGGATGCGGCGCTCGCCGGCTCCAGGGTCGCAGGCGTCATCACCGTGGCGAGCGGCTTTGGTGCGAGTCTGCGAGAGGGCGCAAGACCCGAGGTCGCGCTGCTCGTCGCCGATGTGAACAGCGGCGATGCCGGGGTAGCCAGGGCGGCTCTCGGCGCAGCCCTATCCCGGCTGTCGGCAGCAGCGCGCGCAGCCGGCGCCAGCGAGGAGGCCACCGCGGCCTGGAGGCCTTTTGAGGATGATGGCGCTGCTGCAGTCTTCTTCCACGAGGGGCTGAGGATGGCGAACGAGCTGTGGAGGACGCCGCCTGTCACCCTGCACCTGATCCCTGCGCGGGCCGAGAGCGTCCGGACGCCCAGCGGATTCGCCCAGTCCTCCCCGGGTATGCTCGTCCAATTCACGATCTTCAACCTCATGGGCGCGACTGTCGCGCTCGTCCTCGAGCGGCAGAGCGGCGCGCTGCGTCGCCTGCTGACGACGCCCATGAGCCGATCGGGGATCATCGTCGGCAAGGCGTTGGCGATCCTGGTTATCGCCCTGTTGCAGCAGGCCATTCTCGTCACCATCGGGCAGGTGGCCTTCGGTGTGGACTATTTCTCGCAGCCGCTGGCGACGGCCGCCGTTGTGCTGAGCTTCTCCTTCTGCCTGGCGGGGCTCGGCCTCCTCATCGGCACGCTGGCCAAGAGTGAGAATGCCGCTACAGCGGCGACGCTCGTGCTCATGTCCGTCCTTGCCGCACTGGGCGGCGCCTGGTTCCCTCTGGAGATCACGGGGCCGGCTTTTTCCGCGATCGGGCACCTGCTGCCATCGGCCTGGGCACTGGACGCGTTCCACAGCATATTGCTCCGGGGGGCCGGGCTGAGCGACGTGCTGCTGCCGGCGGGCATTGTCTTCGCCTATGGGTTGGCCTTCCTCGGCATCGCCATCTGGCGCTTCCGGTTTGAGCAGTAGCGGCCGCCAACCGTCGCCCGAACTGCACTCGGGGCAGCTTCAGCCCACACACAGCGCATGCTGTGGACATCTTGAGACCCCTTGCTCTCGTCGCCCTGGTGCCATGCCTGGCGCCACAGGGCGACCCGGAGCATCTCCAGTTGGAGTACCCCCACCCCTGACCCCGCCCCCGCCGCGGCGCTGTGCATTACCCACAAGTGGCCCGGCGGGGAGCGTACGCG
>JAIMBM010000411.1 GCA_023511475.1 Anaerolineae bacterium | reverse complement strand
GGATAGCGCCCCGCAGGAGCGGAGTGCGTTGCTCGCCCCGCTCGCGCACCTCCCGCTCCAGGGGAAGCGAGAATGAGAAGCAGCTCCCGACGCCGGGCTCGCTCTCTGCCCAGATACGGCCCCCGTGCATCTCGATGAAATGGCGGCTGATCGCCAGCCCCAACCCGATACCGCCCTTTCGTCTGCTGGTTGAGGTTTCGATCTGGTAAAAGCTCTCAAAGATGCGCTCCAGACTGTCGGGGGAGATGCCCGGCCCCGTATCCGACACGGAGACGAGCAACTGGCCCTCTTGCGTGCGGGCCAGAACCGTGATGCCCCCGCGCTCCGTATAGCGGACCCCGTTGTTGAGCAGGTTGAGCAGGACCTGGCGGATCCGGGTGCGGTCGAGGTCGAGGACAGGCAGCGGCTCCTCGATTTGGACCCGGAGGTACAGGCCCTTGCGCTGCGCCAGCCTCTGCAGCATCTCTGCCGCCTCGTGGATCACCTCGGCGAGGTCGGTCGGCTCCTTGACCAGGCCCATCCGCCCTGCCTCGATCTGTGAGAGATCGAGCACGTCATCGATCAGCCCCAGCAGGTGCCGGCTGCTGTTGTAGATCTCGATCAGGTCGCTGCGATAGGCGGCGGGAAGCTCCTTACCATAGCTCTCGGGGGCGAGGAGCATCGCCTCGGCAAAACCCACGATGATGGAGAGGGGGGTCCGCAGCTCGTGGCTGATGTTGGCGGCGAACAGTGCCTTATAGCGCCTGGCCTCTTCGGCCGCCTGCCAGGCCTGTGCCAGCGCCTCGTTGGCCCGCCGCAGGCGGGCGTAGGCTTCCTCCAGGGACCTGGACACTCCCGCCAGCCTGGCCCGGTCGCGCCGCGCCTCCTCTGTGCGCTCCAGGGAGCGCTGAAAGCTGTCCCAGGCCCAGGCCAGGGTCATATAGAGGTAGTGGGCCGACAGCCTCGCAACGACGAGGGTGAACACGCAGAGGAGCACCGGCCCGGCGAGTGTTCCCGCGGGGAGCCCGCGCGCCAGCCCGAGCGCGCCGAGGGCCAGGGCACCCGCGGTGGCCGCAGCCGCGAGGCTTGGGCCATACAGGTAGTTGGCCAGGCTGATGACCAGTGCGGCGGCGTACAGCATCTGCCCGTCGCGGAAGGCGCGCAGCATCACGCCGTCGGCCACGATGAGAGCAGCGATGAGGATGGCGGCGGCAAGGCGGTGGTGGCGCTCGTTGAGCCTTAGCACCGCGATGCCGGCGATCAGGACCAGGCCGGGGGCGGGCAGCCAGGGCAGAGCGGCCCCATAGTGCGCCGGCCGAAAAAAGACCGCGATCGCCAGCCACGAGAGCGCCACCGCCAGCCATGCGACCAGGTTCAGCGCGTCCTGCTGCAGGTAGCCGTACACCTCATCGGCGGAAGCCGGCTGGCGCTCAGTATCAGCCATATGTTCCTCTCTTCTGCCCGGCGCCTGCCGAGATTGTCGGATGCAGGGCCCTTCGGTCCGGCTCTAGTATCGGCCGTACTCTCTCACCAGGTCCAGGGTCCGACAGTATTGGGCGAAGGAGACGTTGTTGGGGATCGAGTGATCCGAGTGGTAGATATAGCCGCCGCCTTTCATGGCTACGGGGATTTTGCTGGCGATCTCCTGCTCGATGGCCGAAGGGTCGGGGTCGGCCATGGCGCGGACGTCGATGCCGCCCATGAACGACAGGTCCTTGCCGTACTCGCGCTTGAGCGTGACGAGGTCCATCCCGGCCTTGACCTCAAGAGGCTGCAGACAATCGAGCCCGATGTCGAGGAGGTCGGGGATAAGCGGGGCTACATTGCCGCACGAGTGCAGGATCACCGCCATACCCTGGGAGTGGAAAAAGTCGAACATTCGCCTGTCAGCTGGCTTGATGAGCTCGCGGTAGACCTTGGGCGAGAAGAAGGGGGCCTTGCGGTAGCCCATGTCGTTGAACAGGAAGGCGGCGTCGAACTGGTATCCCTCGCGGATCATGATCCGGGCCATCTCGATGGTCATGTCGGCGAAGGTCTCGACCATGTCGGGGATCCAGTCGGGGTCGGTCAGCAGCAGGGGCAGCAGCTCGTCGGAGCGGATGTAGGACTGGCAGGCGTCATAGCCGGTGATGGCGTTGTAGGTCACAAAGAGGTCATCGGCGCGAGCCCGGTCGTACCCGTACTTGAGGGATACCCAGTCCACCCGTGTCACGCTGGGCTGCAGGCGTCGCTTGGCGGCCTCCCAGTCCTCCCGGCTCTTGATGCCATAGTCGATCAGCTCGGGCGTGGTGGAGTAGTCCCGGTGGTTGCGACGGATGCCGCCAGTGTTGGTTGTCTCCACGATGTACTCCGGTGTCCGCTCGATCACGCGGACCGGATACATGGGGCTGGTGTCGGCACCAAACCCGCGGAGGTGGTAGCGAAAGTACTCGTCGCAGGGAACGAAATCGGGCAGCCCCTCGCTGTGCCAGCGGGTGATGGTGGCAGCCCACGGGCTGTCGTGGATGGGGATGCAGTCCGGCTCCTGATGTGCCAGGGCCATCTGAACGCGCTTGCGGGGCGAGTGGGTGGGCGTGGACACGGGTTCTCCTCCTTGCAGGAAGCATGTGGCCGGAGCCTGAGGAACGGACTCTGTCCTTCCAGGCAGTGATAGCATAGCGGGCACAGGATAGCACAATTGTCGTGGCAGGACAATGAGGCGGTGTCGCCGCGATGTATTTCATGCTGGGGCAGCTGCCCAGCCCCGTATCCAGGGCGGTGCAGGGCGCCTCGGGCTCCGCTGATGCCCCGCGACAACGCGTCGCGCTTGCTCCGCACAGTATCCTGCAGTAAGATGAGAAGGGACGGCCGAGGGGAAACCCACAGCACCGCGGCCGGGATCGGAGCCGGATAGCAGAGATGGCTACCGTGGCGGACCTCATAGCCCTACTCGAGCTGGGTGCGCGGCGCCGCACCGCCGAGGCTGCGGCGGCGCGCAGGTCGGGAGCCCAGGCCGAGCGCCTGCGGGGGGAGGCGGACGCTTTCCTGCTCCTTGCCTTCGAGCTGCGAGAGCACGGCGACCCGGCGGCTCTCCTCGAGTCGCTCCATGACATGGAGCGAGCGGCTATCTGGACGGCCCGCCTGGACGAGGAGCAGGCCGCGGAGTTCGAGATGCAGGGCAATCTGGCAGCCGGCCTGTACCACGCGCGCAGCGCCCGCTACTCGCGCGGCCTTGTAGAAGGCTACATCCAGGCGCGGCTTCTCTTGGCCACCTGGCAACCTGCCGAGGAGTAGGCTGTGAGGTTGCCCCGACCCGCAGTCCATCCCCAGTCAATCAGGGATCGCCCACCAGGGCCTCTGCGATGCCAGCCGCCCAGGTGGCGATGGCGTTCCAGTCTCTGTAGTCCCCAATCGCCGCCTTGATCCCCCGGACGAGCAGCCTCTCGGGAAAGCTGAGCCTGGACACGTCGATGGCGCCGTGGAAGACGGCGATGTCGCGGGGCCGGATGCGGTCGGCGACCGGCTGCAAGGCCTGGGGGAAGCGCCAGCCCTTCAGGAGCTCTACCGGGTCGCCCTCGCCGGTCGGGCCGCTCGAGAAGAGCCACACCGGGCGCTCCGCAAGGGCCTGCTCGTTCGACCGCAAAAAGTCGGCCGCAGGCTTGAGCCACGAGCCGGCGTAGACGGCGCTGCCGAGGACCACACCGGCATACGGGGAGAGGTCTCTCACGCGGCTGGCGGGCAGCACTTCGGCGTCGAGCCCGGAGCTGCGCAGCACGTCGCCGATGCGCCCGGCGATCTCGGCGGTGGCGCCGTACTTGCTGGCGTAGGCGACGAGCACTCTCTTGGCCATGGCGGTTTCTCCTTACTACATGGCGCGTTCGTAAGCAGAGTGTAGTCCAGGTGCAGGTCGAGAGCAAGCCCGGGGTGTCGTCCTCTCCGACTTGCCGCCTTCAGGGGCGGACGGCTCCCATCTGCCTCACGAGCCCGGGAGCTTTGCCTGTCTCTTATACACAAATGACGCTGCCGACGAATTAGACGGTGTAGATCAAG
>JAIMBM010000410.1 GCA_023511475.1 Anaerolineae bacterium | reverse complement strand
GGCCCCGCCCCCGCCGCGGCGGGGAAGGGGGCCGGGGGCTTAACCCCGCTTTGCCCTGCGGGCAAAGCGGGGAATGCCCCCGGGGGATGGGGCACCCTCCAGGGAAGAGCAAGGAGATGGCGATTGGGGCAGCCTGTCCGCCCGTGACGGGGAGGGAGTTCCCCGACGGGCAGAGCTACCAGCAGCCTGCCTCGGTTCCGTGCGCTGAACGCGAGTCCGAACACTTACCTTGACAGACAGTGCTGCAGCCGCCGGGGCGCGGCAGCAGTGCCGCTGCCCGCCCCGGCTGCAGACGCGACTATCCCCACTCGCCGGGCAAACCGATGGTGATCGCAGCCGTGCCGGAGAGCAGCCGGCGGCGGAGCCGCCTCTACTTGGGGACGCGAAGCGGGATCAGAAGCGCCCGATGCAGTGCCCTAGCGGCGGCCCCCGAAGCCCATGCCCCGGACGCCCGCCCCTTCCTCGCGCGGACGAGCCTCCTGAACGGTGAGCGGACGGCCATTGAGCTGATAGCCATTGAGGTTGGCGATGGCACTCTGAGCCCCCGCATCGGTGGCCATATCGACGAAGGCAAAGCCGCGGGAGCGACCGGTCTCGCGGTCAACGGCAACCTGCGCTCCCTCGACCTCGCCATACTGCGAGAACAGGTCTCGCAGGGTACTCTCGGTTGCAGTGTAAGGCACGTTGCCTACGAACAAACGCCTGGTCACATTATCCTCCAAACAGGGCACGGCCTGCGCCGTTGCCCTGCGCTACGGGCCAGTGGCCCATGCACATTGTGCTGCACGGACGGGCCGCGCAGCCTGCTTGCGGTCCTCGCACACCGACCCCAACACCGCCGCGGCAAGAAGAGCGTCTTCCGCCGGCGGAAGGGGCCCGTGCACGCGTGGGACCTCCGGGGGTGAGCGGGCGGACGCGTACCTTGCGGATACACAAAGGCGCCCGGGCAGGACCCGGGCGTATCTCGAGCGTCTGCACGATCTCGCCTGATCCGGTCGGCCCGACCATACACCAGGGGCGGGGGACTGTCAAGCCGGTTTTGGGATCCGCCACCTACCGCCAGCGGGTGAGGATGACCTCCCGCTGGAAGAGTCGCACCGCGAACCAGAGCACCACCGCATCCGCGATGGCGACCGCCGCCGCCCCGAGGAGCAGGGTGAGCAGGCTCATGCGGATGACCCCCAGCATCATGGCCATGCCCGCAGCTATCGCCGGGATGAGGAAGAGGGCCGACCACTGCTGCGCCGCCCGGGGATCGTTCATCCGCGACGAGGCGATCACGCCGACAAAGACGGAGAGCATCGCAAAGAGCGGCGACAGGATGACAATGGAAAGCACCCACGCCGGATGCAGAATCTCTGCCAGCACCACGGGGCTCACCAGAAAGCTGGCGCCCAGGGCAAAGAGCCCGTAGGAGACCCACGCGGCGATGATCGGCGGCACGGCCGCCGCCACCGACTTGGCAAGCAAGAGCTCCCACGTCTTGACCGGGGTGGCCAGGAGCGGCTCGAGGCTGCGCGCCTGCTTCTCACCGATGATGCTGTGGGCCGCCACATAGATGGGCAGCGCCATCGGCGCCATCAGAAAGTACATCAGGAACTGGTTGAGGATCATGATCTGCACGGCGTCGGCGGGCCGGTAGGCGGCAAGGTGCGCAGGAATCGGGCTGTTGCTTCGGAGGCTGCCGGTCCGTTGGACCTCGAGCCGCATGAAGAAGAGGATGGCCAGAAAGATGACCGTCAGCACCAGGGGAAGGAGCACCAGGCTCCAGAACACCGAACGGTTCCTGACGATCTCTTCCCACTCCTTATCGATGATCGCACGCACCCTCATGCCGGCTTTTCCTCCTCGAGCAGCGTCAGGTAGACCTCCTCGAGGGAGTGCCGCAGCTCGCTGACGAACTGGACCTCCGCCCCCAGACCTACCAGACATTTGACCAGGGCCGGGTTCTGGACCTCGGGATCCCCCAGGTCGACCACCAGCTGTGACCCCTCCTGCGAGGCGTGCTGCACGAACGGCAGCGCCGCGACCGCGCTGACCATCTCGGGGCCGAGGTTCCTCACCTGCACAACCGTTCGCCGGCCAAAGAGCCGCCGGCGCAGGTTCTCCGGCGTATCCACGGCGATCAGCCGGGTCCGCAGGACGGCGATGCGGTCGCACAGCCGCTCGGCCTCGTCCAGATTGTGCGTACAGAGGAAGATGGTGCGGCCCTCGCCCCGCAGTTCGGCGATAAAGTCGCGCACCGTCTTGGCGACCTCCGGGTCCAGCCCGGCGGTCGGCTCGTCGAGGAAGAGCACCGGCGGCTCGTGCAGCAGGGCGCGAGCCAGCGCCACCTTCTGGCGCATGCCCTTGGAGAAGGTCCCGACAGGCTCACGGCGCTTCCCCCAAAGGTCCAGCATCTGGAGATAGCGCTTGATCTGGGCCTCTCGCTCGCCGGCCGACATGCCGTAGAGGCGGGCAAAGATATCCAGGTTCCGCTCGGCGCTGAGGCGATCGTAGAGGCCAGGGGTCTCGGTGAGGATGCCGACGCTGGCGCGGATCGCGTCGCTATCGACGCCGACCTCAAAGCCATTGACCCAGGCGCGGCCTCGCGTCGGAGCGATCAGGCAGCACAGCAGGCGCACGGTGGTCGTCTTGCCGGCGCCGTTCGGCCCCAGGAAGCCAAACACCTCGCCGCGACCGATCTCGAGGTCGAGGTCATCCACCGCTGCGCGGCCGTTGAAGTGTCGCGTCAGCCCTTGTGTGCGAATCACAGCCATCCTCGATTCGTGCGCAGAGGTCGCCGCGGCCGTCGACCGGTCCTAGCTCCGCCGCATGAGAGTCACAAAGAGCAGCACCAGCCCGCCGATGACGAGGGCCAGCGGCCAGAAGAGCCTGGCCGCCAGCGGTGCCCCGGCGACGACAAAGACAAACAGGCCGAAGCCCAGGAGGCTCACGGCCGGTATCCAGGCCCACCCCAGCGGACGCGTCGGGCTGCGCAGCAGGTAGAGCGCGCCAAAGGTCACCCCCAGACCCAGGAAGAGCGCCGCGCCCCCCAGGGCTCCCGAGACGTACTCACTCAGGATGACCGCGGCTGCCAGGCTGAAGAGCGCCCCTGCCGGTATCAGCGTCCACCAGTTGTGCCGCTGGCCGCCGATCTCAACGAAGTAGAGGGCAACAAAGACAGCCCCCAACCCCAGGAACAGCACGGCGCCGCCCAGGGCGGCTGCCACGCCGCTCAGCAGGATCACCAGGCCCAGCGCCAGCGCACCCCCGCCGGGGATCAGCGCCCACCAGTTCTCCCGCCTGTTCAGAAGGTATATCCAGGCGAAGGACGCAGCCACGCAGACGAACAGCAGTGCCGCCGCCAGCGTGCCCGGCGCATGCAGCACGCCGCCCACGAGCACCGTCACCCCGACGCCGGCCAGCGCGCCGCCGACGATGAGCGCCCACCACTGCTCACGATCCCACAGGAACCCGACTACAAAGGCCAGGCCTCCGCCAAGGAGCAGGATGGCCCAGACCAGCGGGATGGAGGTCAGCTCCGGCAGCACCCCCGCGTAGCCCAGCAGCAGGATCAGCCCCACCGCGATCAGCACCACTGCCCCGACGACCTCAGCCCAACGTGTGCGCCTCATGCCCGAGACCCCCTTCGTCGTGAGAGCAGAAACCCCGGGGCCTGCTGTGCGCCGCTCGCGCGCGCCTGCTCCGGCCTGCGTCGATGTGCGGGGCGTTCGACCCCTCCTGCACAGACTACTTGTACTCCAGGCGTGGCCTTGTGTCAAGGGGAGCAAGGCGGCTGAGGGTACAGGCCTGCCTCTGCGAGCCGTGCCTCACCGCGGGGCGTTCTCCCGGTCCTTACGCCTTCCCCGCGCGACCGTCGCCGCCTCCCTGGGGGTTCAACGGTAGGCAGGTTGCCCGCATCGCCGCCTCCCGCGTTCCGGGGCAGGAGATTCCCATCCCCCTCGCCCCCTTCCCCGCCGCACAAGCGGCGGGGAAGGGGGTAGTTTTTCTAATGGGGTGTCGGCGGGCGGCTTCGCCG
>JAIMBM010000409.1 GCA_023511475.1 Anaerolineae bacterium | reverse complement strand
CAAACACCCCATTAGAGAAGGCCCTTGCGTTTGGCCTTTTGGAGGAACTCCTACATGCAGTATGGCCAGCGCACGGCCCCCTAACTGTGGAGACTCCCGGGCGCGCAACGCCATAGGGCTTTACCATAACGGCCAAACTCGAGGGCTGCGGGGGTGGGGGCGACACTGCAATGCCGCAGGCCAGTCGATCGCGTCAGTATGGAGGGGAGAATGCAGAACCTGCTCATCACCGGCGGTGCCGGCTTTATTGGCTCCAACTTTTCCCGATACATCCTGCAAAAGTACCCGGACTACCGGGTTGTCGTCTACGACAAGCTGACCTACGCCGGCAACCTCGAGAACCTGCGCGACCTCAGGGGTGACCAGCGCTTCACCTTTATCCGGGGTGATATCGCCGATGCAGCCCTCGTCGACCGGGTCATACGCGAGCACGACATCGACTGCATCGTCAACTTTGCCGCCGAGACGCACGTCGACCGCTCGCTCCTAGAGCCGGGCAGCTTTATCATGACCGACGTATTCGGCACCTACGTCCTCCTCGAGGCAGCGCGCAAGTATCAGGTCGAGCGGTACCACCAGGTCAGCACCGACGAGGTCTATGGCGCCAAGCTCGAGGGCCGGTCGGTCGAGAGCGACCCCCTCGAGAGCCGCAGCCCCTACTCGGCCAGCAAGGCTGGCGGTGACCTCCTCGTCCTCTCGTACTACACCAGCTTTGGCCTGCCGGTCACGATTACCCGGGGCTCGAACAACATCGGCCCTTACCAGTACCCTGAAAAGGTCGTACCCCTCTTTGTCACCAACGCCATCGACGACCAGCCGCTGCCGCTTTATGGCGATGGGCAGCAGATGCGGGACTATCAGTACGTCCTCGATCACTGTGAGGGGATCGACGTCGTCCTGCACCGCGGGCAGCCGGGGCAGGTATACAACGTGGGCAGCGAGGTCGAGACGCGCAACCTGGACATGGCGCGCCTCATCCTCGACCTCGTCGGCAAGCCGTACTCGCTCATCCAGCACGTCACCGACCGGCCCGGTCACGACCGGCGCTACGCCCTCGACTGCAGCAGGCTGCGCGCCCTGGGCTGGCGCAGCCGCCACACCTTTGCCGAGGCTCTGGAGAAGACGGTGCGCTGGTACCAGGAGAACGAGGCCTGGTGGCGGCCCATCAAAGAGGGCTCCTACTACCGCGAGTACTATGCCCGGAACTATGGGCACCGGCAGGTGCTCGCGCAGGGATAGGCAGGGCACGGTATTCGGGGCCTGAGGCCGCGGGCCGGGCAGCGTGGCTGTCGTCGGCCTCAGCGGCATCTGCGACACGAGGGGCGCACTCTGAAAGGGCGAACCCGAGCGGTGGCGCAGGGAGCGTTCTCTCTCCCGTCGCGAAGACGGAGGCAGCCCGGGCGTCCTCCCGTCCTACGGGCCCCTCCGCCCCGCCCAGGTCCACGTGATGCCCGGGACCTCGGGCTGAGCCTCGGCCTCCACGACGGGGGCGATCTCCCCGCCGTGCCGCAGCGCGGCGACCCACCCATCCCGACCGACCATCTCCAGGGCCATCGCCAACGCTTCCTGCGGAGTGCTCGCCGGAGTAAAGCCCAGGCGGCGCTGGTCGTCCGGCGGTATGCCAGGCGACACCATGATGCCGGTTGCCCGCTCTTTCACCACCCAGGCCGTCAGCGTCATGATGGCGGCTGCCGCAACGTCCTCGACCTCTCCCGAGGCCACGAGTTGCCGCATCTCCTCGACCGGGCGCACGCCATACTCGAGCACAGCGGGGTGGTCCCGCGCTACACCTTCAGGACAGGGCGCCACCAGGATGACCACGCCCCCCGGGCGGACGGCCACCTCAGCTGCGTAGGCCGCCTTGGCCGCCTGCCAAAAGTCAGCACCCGCCGGATAGGAGTCGACGACGACCACATCCGCCAGTTCGGGCAGATGCGCACTGTAGATCACCCGCGAGGCCAGCGCTGCCTGCCGCTGCGCCTCGGCCGGGTCGCCGGCAAAGACGGCGGCGACCCTCCCGTCGGCATCCTGTACCGCATTCACCACGAATCGCAGGCCTACTCGCGTGCCCATCTCGTTAACTTGCGCGCGAACGGGGTTGTCGATGACTCCCAGGAGGTCCCGTGCCGGCACCTGCGCACCCAGCCAGTGTATCTCGGCGGCAGTTCGAGGGGCGCCGGTCACCCCGGGTGCCACGATCTTGGCTCCCCCGCTGTAGCCGGTGATGCGATGGGGCACGACGTGGCCCAATCCGATCACGAGATCAGCCTGCAGCACCCGCCGGTTGGCGATGATCGGGAGGCCGGCGCTCGTCTCGCCGAGGGGGACGAGGTCCTCTTCGCGCCGCCAGTCGTGCTGGATCACCGGGTGCTGCCGCAGGACCTCCTCGCCGAGCTTGCGGACAAGCTCGGCGCGCGTCATCTGCCGGTGCGTGCCCAGGGCCATGAGGATGGACACGTCCTCCGGTGACACGCCCGCTTCACGGAGCTCCGCGAGCACCGGCGGCAGCATCTCAGCTGCCGGGGTCGCCCGTGTATGGTCGTCACAGAGGATCAGGACCTTCTGGCCAGCGCTCGCCATGCTCCCGAGCGGCAGAGTGCCAATCGGCGAGCACAGCGCCTCGCTGGTAAGGGAGGCGGCCGGGGGCCTCGCGCCGACCCGCTGCACGTCGCAGATGCTGAGGAGCCTGGACGCCGGCACCTCAAGGCCCCCAATACCCGCATAGGGGAAGGTGATACGCACGGTCTCCCTTGACACTCTCTGCCACATCCCGATCGACGATTCTCCTGGGGTTGTACAGGCGCCTTCAGAACACAGCGGCCACCAGGGGAAGATCAACGCGCCGGAGCGGCGACCGCCTGCGCCGCTTCCGGTACCGTAGCGCCGGCCGGCTCGTGCCGGCAGCGCCCGAGGCCGGACGGCGGCCCGACCTCGATCTGCCCGTCGCGCACGCGCGTGGCCAGACACTGCTCCGGAAAGCTGGCGGGGCCCCGCACCACGCGCCCGGTCCTGCGGTCGAAGCGCGACCCGTGCCAGGGGCACTGGATGGCGCCGTCGACCAGCGTGCCCTGCGGCAGCGGACCGCCCAGATGTGTGCACGTCGCGTGCATGGCGTAGATGCGATCTCCCTGCCGGACGAGTAGCACAGGTACGCCTGCGGCCTCGACCCGCAGGGGCTGGTTCTCCGGGAGGTCATGCTCGGCCATCACCGGCACGAACTGCTGCGGAACCTGATCGACGGGCGCCCGGTTGACGCCGATGCGGTACTTGCCGACCATCTCCCCGCCAAGGTAGCTGGAGGCAATCAGCACGCCGTAGCTCAAACCGGAAAGGGCCCGGCCGGCTCGCCGCGCACCAAGCAGCCGAAGGGTCAGAGAGGTCGCCTGCAGCAGCGTGATACCCATGTTGGCGATCGCATGGACGAGACCGACACGCCGGGGACGGACAGCCGTGTGCTGCCAGTCGGTCAGCCCGGAGAGGACAGCGAGCGACGCCGCCCCGACCCCCGTAAGCAGCGACGCATCGGCGCAGCGCGCGAACACGTGCCGCCCGCTGAGAGCATGGAGGGCATCCAGCACCTCGGTCGCCGTCCAGGTGCCGACGACAATATCGGTTACGACGGGGTGAAATGGGTGTCCGAGCCAGGTGCCGTAGAGAGCATTGGCAAGGCGGCTCCCGGTGCGTCCGGCGGCCCTGTAGGCCCGTCGGACCCAGCCCTGCAGGCCGCTGGCGAACCGGTCGAGCGACTCCGCGCGGGCGAGGGAGTCTACCCCTTGCTGGAAGATCATCCCCTGCTCCTAGCCCCGAAATGACTGGGACCGGGCGAGCAAGATGCATGCCATGCCAAGGGGGTGCTGGCGCGCGGCTTCCCGCCAGCACCCCCTTATTTCGTCTTCCCCGCCCCCGCCGCGGCCTATCCATTACCCACAAGTGGCCTGGGGGCAGCGTAGGCGCCCATGGCCTGCACAGCATCTCGCGGAGGGAGCCGCCCCCTCCCCTGACCCCTCCCCCTGGCGGACGCGACG
>JAIMBM010000041.1 GCA_023511475.1 Anaerolineae bacterium | reverse complement strand
GGGGTAGGGGGATGGGGCACTGCCCCTCGAATGCGTCGGCCCCGCCCGTGGGGCAACCTGTCCGCCCCTGAACCCGAGGCAGGTGCCCAGCGCCTGCCTGGGGCAGGGGTAGGGGTGGGGCGCGCAATGCGCCCCATCGATTGCAGGAGTCGCAGATTGTGCCCCGACATATCAACAGAGACAGGTTGCTGGCGCAGCGGGGCGCTGCCACGGCGATGGGTCCGCCCTGGCGGATTGGGAGATTCTGCTCGATTGTAGTAGACTGCTCACGCTACACAGCATGCCTGTGGTGCGCCAGGTACATCTCCGGATGCCCGCGAGGGCGGGCGTGCGTCCAGGGGCCGTGATGGAGGTTGTTCTGGCGAGGACCGACGTCCAGAGCCCGTGCCGGAAGGGAGTCCGGAGAAAGGAGCACCCGTGAGCACACCGCAACGCTACTGCCCGAACTGCAAGGCGGAGGTCGGACCCGACGCGCGCTTTTGCAGCTCCTGTGGGCAGCCGATCCCGGCCGAGGCGCCCGGAGGAAAGCTCTGTCCGCACTGCGCCGCCCCGGTGGGCCCCGGCGACCTCTTTTGCCAGAGCTGCGGCGCGGCGATAGCCCCTGCGGCGCAGGCGGCGGCAGCCCCGCCGCCCCCACCACCCCCGCCGCCGGGCGCGTCCGGCGGCCAGGCAGGCGCATCTGGCGCGTGGCCACCGCCCTCGGCCATGACGCCTCCTCCACCCCCGCCACCCCCGGGGCCCCTGCCACCCATTGGGGCGGCTGAGCCCCCCAAGCGGCGCCGTACAGGCTGTATCGTGGCTGCCATTGCGGTCGGCGCGCTGGCTCTCCTGTGCCTGTGCGTCGCTGTGGTCTGGGTGCTGCCAAAGGTGCGGGAGGGGGACCTTGCCGGGGGTAGCCTGATCAGCATGGGCACGCGCACTCCCACCCAGAGTGCCGTGAAGGTCCCGACGCGCGCGGCATTCACCCCCGGGCAGGTCGTCCTCGCCGACAGCTTTGCCGACAACAAGACTGGATGGTCAGTGGGAGCTGTCGAGGAGGCGGGGATTCAGCGCTCGGTGGCCGGCGGCGCCTACCACATCGAGATTCTGTCCGAGGACATGGTCGCCTGGAGCACCGCCGGCGACGAGTTCGACGTCGATGACTTTGTGCTCGATGTGGACGCGACTCCGGTTGCCGGTCCTGACGACAACGGCTACGGCGTCATCTTCCGGTACGTGGACCGCGAGAACTTTTATTACTTTGAGATCTCGAGCGACGGGTACTACCAGCTTCGCAGCAACTATGAGGATGAGTGGGTCAACCTCATCGACTGGGTCGAGACCGACGCCATCAACCTTGGCAAGCAGCGCAACCATATCACGGTGGTGGCGAGGGGCAATCAGTTCGAGTTCCAGATCAACGGGCAGACCGTGGCCACTTTCGAGGACAACTCCTTCGCCTCGGGCTCTTTCGGCATGGCCGTGAGCACCCGTGACGAGGGCGGGGTACACGTGGCCTTCGACAACCTCGAGGTGCGGGAGCTTCGCTGAGCGTCAGCCCGTGACGGGCGTTCGGGGCGTCCGCCGGCCTCGCTGCGGAGGCCCCGTGAGATCGCTCGCGGACGGATGGGTCCGGTCCGCACGGCGTGTGGCCCCCGGCCGCCTTCTGAAGCAGCACAGGGGCTCTGGGCGACCCTCCGGAGTGCCGTGAGGGTCGCCAGAGCCCCTATTGACAGCCCCCTGCCTTCCTCTATAATGCGCCTGTCGGCCCGAGAGCGACTGCATCGGAAAGGTCTGGGGGTGGACGACGAGCGCCTGCCGACACGGACGTACATCCTGAGCCTGGCCGCCGTGCTGTTGGTGGCGCTGGCGCTGCGGGCGGCGCGGTTCGGTGAGGTGCCGCCCGGGCTGTACCACGACGAGGCCTACAACGGTATCGACGCTCTGGCCGTCCTGCAGGGGGAGAGGCCGCTCTGGTTCCCGGCGAACAACGGGCGAGAGCCTCTGTTCATCTACCTGGTGGCGCTGAGCGTACGGCTCTTCGGCCGCAGCGCCGAGGCGCTGCGGGCGCCGGCCCTTCTGCTGGGGCTCCTGACCGTGCCGGCGGCGGCGTTCATGGGGACGAGCCTCTTCGGGCGCCGGGTGGGGCTGCTGACGGCGGCGGTCACAGCTGTGACCTTCTGGCCGGTGCACCTGAGCCGGCTGGGCTTCCGGGTGGTGAGCCTGCCGCTCTTTGTGGCGCTGGCGCTGGGGTTCCTGTGGCGGGGGCTGCGCTCCGGCCGGCGGCGGGACTATCTTCTGGCCGGGGCGCTCTATGGGGCGTCGTTCTACACCTACCTGGCGGCCCGCTTTACGCCGTTGCCCCTCCTTCTCCTGGTCGGGCTGCTCGCGTGGCCTGCGGCGCGGCTGCCTCGGCCTTCGTGGAAGGGGTTGCTGACCTCTGCGGCGGCTGCTGCCATAGTGGTGGTGCCTCTGGCGATCACCCTGGCCCGGCAGCCACAGGGACTGGGGCTGCGCATCGGACAGGTCTCGGTCTTTAGCCCGGCCATCTCGCATGGAGACCCGTGGGGGACGCTGGCGCGGCACCTGTGGCGGACGGCACAGGCCATCTTCATCCGCGGCGACCGCATCCCGCGGCACAACCTGCCGTGGCGTCCTATCTTCGAGCTCGGCCTGGCTGCGGCTTTCATCTTGGGGACGGTAGTGGCGCTCCGGCGCCGGGGCGCGGGATGGTTCGTGCTGGTATGGGCGGGGACCATGCTCCTGCCGACCGTCCTGGCGGAGGATGCGCCACACTTTCTACGGGCGGTAGGCGTGCAGCCGGTACTGTTTGTGCTGCCGGCCCTGGGGCTGGATGCGCTCTGGCGGGGACTGGAGAGCCTGGGCATCCGTTGGGGGCGCCCCCTCGCCGGCTACCGGCTGGGCGCGGCCGCGGCCGTCCTGGTTCTTACCGGGGGCCTCGTCAGCACGGCCCGCGACTACTTTGGCGCCTATGCGCACAGCCCGACGGTCTACTATCACTTTGAGACGGCCTGTCGGGAGTTGGCCGAGCGCCTGAACGGCTTCCTGGAGGCAGAGGCGCCGGGGAGCCGTCGGGTCGTGTATGTATCGAGCCGGCTCTGGGAGCAGTGGCCGGCGCTGCGCTTCCTCGTGCCGGCGAGCGACCGGGTTCGGGCGATCTCGCCGGGCTCGCCGCCTGCGCCGGATGATGCGGCAGAGGTGCTGCTCGTCTTCCAGCCGGGCGAGGAGTATCTGCCGAGCCTCTCGCTCTTGCCACCGGGCACGCGCATCGCGGTAACCAGCGACCTGTACGAGCAGGGGGACCTCGAGCCACAGCCTCGGCCCTATGCCATCGTGCTGAGCGCGACCGCCGATGCCGGGACGCTGGAGCCCATCGCGAGCCTGGAGCACGGGCTGGATCTCCTGGAGGCGGGGGCCCGTCGCATCGCCCCCGACAGGCTCCGTGTGCTGCTGGTCTGGAAGGCAAGCGAGCAGCTGAGCGTGGACTATGTGACCTTTGCTCAGGTGCTTCGCGGGCAGACGATGATCGGCCAGAAGGACGGACCCCCGGCCGCAGGCTATGTGCCCAGCAGCCGGTGGCGTCCCGGCGACCGGATCGTGGACGAGCGGGAGGTCACGCTTGAGGCGCCTCTGGACCCGGCGTCAGACCGCCTGATCGTCGGCCTCTACGATCGCGCGACTATGGCCCGCCTGCACGTGCTCAGCTCCCGCGTGCCGGTGAGGGATGATGCCATCCCTGTAGGCATCGAGTAAGCCTGACGAGGCCGGCATGGCGGTGCCGGCCGGGCGTGGTAAGCCGTCTCGTGAGGGAGGATAAGGATTATGCGACGTCATCTGCAGATGCTAGCCCTGGCACTCTGCCTGGCAAGCCTCATCTGGCCGCTGGCCGCCCGGCCCGTCCGCGCCGACTGCGGCCTGAACAACAACGGCTTCGAGGGGGGCTTCCGGGATATCTACGGGGATGGGCACGTCGTCGTCGCCAATGGCTGGGACTTTTGGTTCCAGGACGGCCCGGGGCAGGATCAGGGCAAGAACTGGCGCCCCAGCTACCGCGGCGAGCAATCCTCCTACCTCGGGGGCCTGCGGGTGCACGGGGGTGGCTGGTCGCAAAAGTTCGGCAACATGTGGGCGACGCACAACGCCGGGCTGTACCAGCGCGTGAGCGTCCCGCGGGATAGCCAGGTCACCTTCACCGCCTGGGCCCAGGCCTGGAGCTCCTCCGGCGACGACAACTATTCCGTCACGGGGCCGGGCAACTATCGCCTGTACGTCGGGATCGATCCGACCGGCGGCACCAACTGGGCGGCGAGCACGGTGCGCTGGTCGGCCCCGCGGATGGAGTACAATACCTGGGTGCAGCTCTCGGTCAGTGCCCGTGCCGAGGCTGATGCCGTCACCGTGTTCCTGCGGGGCGAGTGCGAGTTCCCGGTGAAGCACAACGAGTCGAGCTGGGATGACACCTGCCTGACCGTCGTTCGCCCGACCCCGCGCCCGACCAACACCCCGCGCCCGACCAACACGCCCACTGTCACCCCTACGCCGACCTCCACACCGACGCCAACCTCCACACCCACCCCGGTCGTCTCGCAGCTGTGCGTCCGCGCCTTTGAGGACCTCAACGGAAACGGCGCGCGGGATGGTGCGGAGGGCTCGGTCCCGGGCGCGCGGATCACCCTGCTGGACGCGCAGGGGGCGGAGATTGGCGACCTGCTCTCGGCGAGCTATCAGGAGTCGCTGTGCTTCGAAGGAGTCCCCGTCGGCGACTATATGCTGAAGGTGCGGCCTCCGGCCGGCTATGAGGAGACCGGCGCCTTCGACGGCAAGCTGAGCCTTGGCGAGTCGCCGCTCGCGGTCGAGCTGGGCTTCCGTCGCTTCCCCACGAGCACGCCCGCTCCGACCACGGCGGCTACGGCCACACCGGTGCCGACCCCAACGCCGGCAGCTCGGGCCGGCTTTTTCGGCGCGATCGGGCGCGGGCTGTACGGCATCAGCGGGGTGCTCGTGGCGCTGCTGGCGGTGGCGCTCCCCTTTGGGCTGCGGTACGTCCGGGAGCAGAGTCGGGGGTAAGAGCGCTTGAGCAGGAACCGTCTGCGCCTGCCGGGGCTGCTCGCTGCTCTGGCACTGGCTGCCGTCGCCGCCTGGCCGCTCCTGAGCGCACCCGGGTTGGTGAATACCCGCGCGGGCGGCGATAGCCCCTTCCTGCTGTTGCGCGTCTACGAGATGCAGGCCAACCTGCGGGCGGGCGCCCTGCCCGCCCGCTGGATGCCGCATGCGGCCTACGGCCTGGGCTATCCCTTCTTCAGCTACTATGCGGCGCTGCCCTACTACCTCGCCGCCATCCTCAGCCTGGCAGGCGCGGGGGTGCTGTGGGCGATCAAGCTGACGCAGCTCGTGGGGTTTCTCGGGGCCGCGGCGGCCATGTACGCCCTGGCCGACGAGCTCCTCGATGATCCCCTGGCCGCGCTCCTGGCCGCCGCGGCCTATACCTTTGCGCCTTTCCACGTCGTCAACGTCTACGTCCGGGGCGACTCGCTCTCCGAGTTCTATGCCTTTATCTTCTATGCACTGATCGTGTGGGGCGCGGTACGCCTGCGCCGCGCCCCGACCGTCGGGAACCTGGCCTTCCTGGCCGTCTCCTACGGCGCGCTGACCGTCACCCACACCGTGTCGGCCTTTATCTTCAGCCCGCTGGCAGGGCTGGTGCTGGTCTGGGCGGCGCTGACGGCGCCCCGCGCCCGGCTGCGCGTCTTTCTGATGGGGGCCGTGGCCCTGCTCCTCGGGGCGGCGATGGGCGCCTGGTACTGGCTTCCGGCGCTCCTGGAGCGGGGGCTCGTGTCGCTCGGCGAGATGACGACGGGGTACTTTCACTACTCCGGGCACTTTCGCGGGCGGAACCTGGTGCAGCCGGGGCTGCTCTTCGACTATACCCTCGACGGCGGGCACACCCCCTTTGCCATCGGCGGGCTGCAGGCGGCACTGGTCGTGGGCGGGCTGGCAGTGATCGCGGGGAGTTGGGTGTGGCGGCGACGGCTCCGCTGGGCGGACCTGGCGCTGGTGCCGCTCGTGGCCTACGCGGTGTGGCCAATCACGCCCTCCTCGGCCGTCGCCTGGGAGAGCCTTCCCCTGTTGCCCATGGTCCAGTTCCCCTGGCGGTTCCTATCCATTGTGGCGCTGGCGACGGCACTGGTCGCGGCCGTGGCCCTGAGCCGCCTCGGGTGGCTTCGCTGGCTGGCGCCGGTGCTGGCGCTGGGGCTGGCCGTGTCGGCCCTGGCGCGGCTGCCGGTGGAGCCCCTGCCCCTGCGAGAACAAGACATAACGGTTGAGCGACTGCAGCTCTACGAGCATGTGACCAGCAACATCGGCAGCACAGTGCGGGCCGAGTACCTCCCGGCGGCCGCGGTGCCCCGCCCGTTCACCTCAGCTGCCCTGATCCGCGGGGAGGAGTATCCGCCGCCGGCTGCCGGCAAAGGGCAGCTCGGCGAGGTGCGGCTCCTCTCGGCCGGGCCGGAGTGGCAGGTATGGGAGGTGACGGTCGAGAGTGCGGAGGCCGTCGCCATCTTTCAGACCTACGACTTTGCCGGCTGGCGGGCGACGGTTGATGGGGCGCCTGCGGAGATCCTCGCCGGCGCGGCCAACGGGCGCATTGCCCTCGAGATGCGGGAGGGAAAGCACCGGGTGGAGCTGAGCCTCGGGCCGACAGCGGTGCGGGCAGCCGCGGAGCGAGCCTCGCTGATCGCCATGATGGCTGCGGCGGTGCTGGTCGTTGCGGGCCTGTGGCGGTCGCGCCGACACTGGTTGAGGATGCTCGCGGTCGTGGCCGTTGGCGGCGCGCTCCTCGCGGGCGCCGCCCTTGCCGGGGCCCTCGCCGCCCGCGCCGCCCCTGCTGCGGGCACGCTGTCGACCGAGACCATGGACTACCTGCAGATGCCCTATCTGCACCCCAACCCGCAGGGGCTGGCCTTTGGCTCCTCTGTCCGCCTTGCAGGCTACGAGCTGGCTCCCCGCACGGTCCGGCCTGGCGAGCGCCTGTACCTGCGCCTGCACTGGCAGAGCGACGACCCCCGTCCCCTCACCGCTGTGGTCAGGCTGACGACGGCGAGCGAGGCCTTCCTCTCGAGCCCGCCCCTGGCGGCCAGCGAGGGGCCGCTTGCGCAGGTGAGCGAGCATACCTTCACCGTGCCGCCGGAGCTGGCGCCGGGGCTGGCGCTGCTGGCGGTGGAGGTGCGCTCTCCCGATGGGCTGCTGGCAGCGCACACGCCGCGGGGTACGAGCCTGGGGACGACCTACCTCTCGCCGGTCCGCGTACTCGCCCCGGAGGCCGCGCCGGACGTTCCGGCGCAGGCGCGCCTCGGACGCCATGTGGACCTCCTCGAGGGGAGCGTCGCCGAGGTGCGGGAGGGGGTGCTGCGGGTGCATGTGACCTGGCGGCCGACGGCCCCTCTGGGGCAGGACTATGCGACCTCTGTCCGCCTGTGGGCCCCCGACGGGCGGCAGGTTCCGGGAGCGGCGTTGGACGTCCAGCCGCGCTACGGCCTCTATCCCACGAGCCTGTGGGCGGTTGACGTACCGGTGGCGGATTATTACGAGCTGCGCATTCCCGCCGGTACGCCGCCCGGTGAGGGGTATCAGGTGGAGCTGACGCTCTACGACGTGCAGAGCCTCCAGCCCCTCGGCTCCGTCCGCCTGCCGCCGGTGGCGCTCCGCAGGCCGACCGTCCGGGCCGAAGTGCCCATCCTGCAGGCCTTTGACTGCGGGCTCGCCATCGTGCGCTGGCATCCGGAGCGGCTGGAGGTGGCTGATGGCGAGGAGGTCGCGGCCTCCGTGCAGTGGACGGCCCGCGCGGCGCCCCTGCCGGAGGTCTCGGCCCGTCTGTCTCTGGTCGATGAGCAGGGGCGCGCGGTCACGACGGCCGAGGCCCCTCTCTCGGCCCTTTACCCGACGAGCCGCTGGCCGCTCCACGCTCTCGTAAACTCTCGGGCCGCCGTGCACGTCCCCCCGGGGACCTCCCCCGGCCGCTATCGCCTGCTGCTTGAGCTGCGCGACGCAGGGGGCGGGCTGCTGGGGCAGTGGTCGCCCGGCGACCCGATCCTGGTCAAGGCCGCCGAGCGCAACCGTACGTTGCCGTCCTTTGCCTGCCCGCTCGGGGTGCGCTTCGGTGAGGTGATCGCGCTCCCGGGCTATGACCTCGAGCGGACGGGCGAGCGGGTCGCCGTGACGCTGCACTGGCAGGCGCTGGCGGCACCGGGGCGGGACTATAAGGTGTTCCTGCACTGCTTTGACCCGGCCACGGAAAAGATCGTGGCCCAGCGGGATGCCATGCCCCTCGCCGACACCTATCCGACCAGCCGTTGGGCCGAGGGCGAGGTCGTGAGCGACCGCCTGGTGCTGGATATGGCCGGGGTGCCCTCCGGCCGCTACCAGCTGGCCGTGGGCTGGTACGATCCCCTGACCGGCGAGCGGCTGGAGCCGGTCGGCGACCCGGCGCGCACCTCGCAGCGGCGGGTCCTGCTGCAGCAGCTCGACTGGTGACGATGTCGGCGCCGTCCCCTTCGGGGCGCGCCCTGGCCCGATACCGCTCGTGATCGCGGCGCCCCTATGGACGCAGAGGGTCGCAGAGAGGCAGGGATGCGCAGAGGGATCTCGGGATAGCCGCTCGGGTTCCCTCTGCGCTCCTCTGCACCTCCGTGGCTCTCTGCGTCCCCTGGAATGCGGCTGCGAACAGCATCTGGGTTCATCCCTCGCGGGCCACCGCCGCGCGCAGCTCCCTGACGAACCCTGCGACCGCGTCCGGACCCTGCGCCGCCCGCTCGACGATGGCGCTGCCGATCACAATGCCGTCGGCGAGGCGTGCCGCCTCGCGAGCCTGGGCCGGGTTGCTGATGCCAAAGCCGAGGGCCAGGGGGAGGCGGCTGGCACGCCGGGCGCGGGCGACGTAATCCGCCAGGCCCTCTGGGAGCCGATCCCGGAGGCCCGTGGTGCCGGGGCGGGAGACAAGGTAGAGAAAGCCTCGTGCCCTCTCGGCTATCCGCGCCAGGCGCGCCTGCGGCGTGTTGGGGGCGACCAGGGGGACGAGCGCGAGGCCATGGCCCCGTGTGGCCCCCCACAGCTCCCCCGCTTCCTCAGGCGGCAGGTCGGGGACGATGAGCCCATCGACCCCGGCCTCGCGGCAGGCGCCGACGCACTCGCGAACGCCCCAGGCCAGGATGGGGTTGTAGTAGCCCATAAGGATGAGAGGTAGCCGCACGCCCCCCGCGCGCAGCTGCGCGACCAGTTCCACACAGCGCCGCGGAGTGACACTCTGCTGCAGCGCCCGGTAGCTGGCCCGCTGGATGATGGGACCATCGGCGATGGGGTCGGAGAAGGGCACGCCCAGCTCCACGAGGTCGGCCCCGGCCTCCTCAAGCGCCGGCACAAGCCTCAGCGTGGCCTCCGGACTCGGCCAGCCCGTGGTCAGGTAGATCACCAGCGCGGCGCGCCGCTCTGCTGCCGCTGCGGCAAAGGTGGCGGCGATCCGTCCCTCGCCCGTGACGTGCTCAGCCATCGGCTGCCTCCCTCTGCACCCCTTTGGAAAGGGAGGAGACGTGCGCCAGGTCCTTGTCGCCTCGCCCTGAGAGGTTGACGAGCACGACGCTCCCGGCATCCATGGTCGCCGCCACCTTGAGTGCCTCGGCGACGGCGTGGGCCGACTCCAGCGCCGGGATGATCCCCTCGACCCGTGCGAGGAGGCGGAAGGCGGCCAGGGCCTCGTCATCGCGGACCCAGGTGTAGCGGACGCGGCCGAGCTCGCGCAGGTAGGCGTGCTCCGGGCCGACCGCGGGATAGTCCAGCCCGGCCGATATGGAAAAGGTCTCGGCGACCTGCCCGTGCTCGTCCTGCAGCAGGTAGGAGCGGGTGCCGTGGAGCACGCCGGGCCGGCCGCGATGGGGGTCGGCAAAGCGGGCGGCGTGGCGGCCGGTGTCGATCCCCTGCCCGCCGGCCTCAACGCCGACGAGGGCGACGGGATCGTCCCGAAAGACATGGAAGAGCCCGATGGCATTGGACCCTCCCCCCACGCAGGCGATCGCCACGTCCGGCAGGCGGCCCTCGGCGGCCAGAATCTGATCGCGCGCCTCGCGGCCGATGCAGGATTGCAGGTCCCGCACCATGAGCGGATAGGGGTGTGGCCCGAGGGCAGAGCCGAGGAGGTAGTAGGTATCCTCATAGGTTGACGCCCAGTCGCGCAGGGCCTCGTTGATGGCGTCCTTCAGGGTCCGTGAGCCGCCATCTACGCCGCGCACCTCGGCGCCGAGGAGTCGCATGCGCTCGACGTTGGGAGCCTGCCGCGCCATGTCGGCGGTGCCCATGTACACGGTGCACTCGAGCCCCAGCAGGGCACAGACGGTGGCGGTGGCGACGCCGTGCTGCCCCGCTCCCGTCTCGGCGATGACGCGCCGCTTGCCCATGCGGCGCGCGAGGAGCCCCTGCCCGAGGGTGTTGTTGATCTTGTGGGCGCCGGTGTGGGCAAGGTCCTCGCGCTTCAGGTAGATGCGGGCGCCGCCGGCGTGGGCCGTCAGGCGCCGGGCCAGGTAGAGGGGCGTCGGCCGCCCGGCGTAGGTCTGCAGGAGATGTTCCAGCTCCCGCCGGAAGCCTGCGTCGGCCTGTGCCTCGGCGTAGGCGGCGGCCAGCTCGTCAAGGGGCGCGATGAGCGTCTCGGGCACAAAGCGCCCTCCGTAGGCGCCAAAGTAACCCCGGGCATCCGGCAGGGTACGGGTCTCAAGCATCGGCTTCGGCTGCATGATCCACCTCTCGAACAGCTCTGACAAAACGCGCCATGGCGGCCCGGTCCTTCCGGCCCGGCGCGGCCTCGACGCCGCTCGCCACGTCCACTCCCCACGGCCGCGCCACGCGCACCGCCTCGGCGACGTTCTCGGGGGTGAGGCCTCCCGCCACGATGACCCGTCCCGGTAGCGTCACGGAGCGCAGGAGGCGCCAGTCCCACGGCCTCGCTGGGCCGGTACGCGGCCTCGGGCCGCGGGCATCGAGGAGGTAGGCGTAGGCGCGGTAGCGCTCAAGATCAGCAAGCGCCTCGGGGCCAGCCACGGTGCGGGCCACAATGGCCTCCGGATAGAGTGCCGCGGCGACCTCGGGGTCCTCCTCGCCGTGGAGTTGCATCAGGTCAAAGCCACAGCGGCCCTTGAGCTGTCGCACCTCGGTGGCGGTGAGGCCGGCGACCACCCCCACACAGGGCAGCCGGATGCCGCATCCCCGCAGGCCGGCCACAATCCCGGCCGCCTGCTCCGGCGTGACCCGGCGGGGGCTGGAGGGCACCAGCACAAACCCGAGGAGGTCGGCGCCCGCTTCGGCGGCGGCGAGTGCGTCCTCCAGCGTTGTCAGGCCGCAGATCTTGACCAGCGTCATCGGCCTGCCTCCACCAGCACCCGAGTCGTTGCCTCGGGTGAGGGAGAGCGCACCAGGGCCTCGCCGACGAGGATGGCATCCACTCCCACGTCGCGCAGGCGTCGCACGTCCTCCGGCCCACGCACCCCGCTCTCGGCCACGACCAGGATTCCCGGCGGGACCGCCGGCCTGAGCCGCTCGACCACCGTGAGGTCCACCTCCATGGTTCGCAGGTTGCGGCTGTTGATGCCGATGATCTGCGGGTCGATGCGCAAGGCCCTCGCCAGCTCTGCCTCGTCGTGCACCTCGACCAGGCAGGCCAGCCCCCAGCGGCGTGCCTCGTCACTGAGGGCGGCCAGGTCGCCGTCGGTGAGCGCGGCCACGATGAGCAGGATGGCATCGGCGCCCGCCACCCGCGCCTCCATGATCTGATAGGGATGTACCGTAAAGTCTTTCCGCAGCACGGGGACAGGCTCGCCTCGGGAGAGGTTGCGGGGCAGCGCCGCGCGTACGGCGGCGAGGTCGGCCAGCGACCCGCCAAAGTGCTGCGGCTCGGTCAGCACCGAGATGGCTGCAGCGCCGCCCCGCCGATACGCTTCGGCCAGCGCCGCCGGTTCGAGGTCGGGCCGGAGGTCGCCCCGGGAGGGCGAGCGTCGCTTCACCTCGGCGATGAGCGCGATGCCGGGGCGCCGCAGCGCCGTGGCAAAATCCACTGGTGGCTCGGTGCGCGCGGCCAGCTCCGCCAGGGCCGCCGGCGGCCGCATGGACATGCTCGCGAGAACGCGGCGGCGGGTGCTCTCGAGGATGAGCTCGAGCATCATTCGGCCTCGCAGAAGGCGATCAGCCGCTCGAGGACCTCGAGCGCGCGCCCCGAATCGATCGTCTCGGCGGCGAGGGCCACGCCCTCCCGCAGGCTCCCGGCGCGGCCGGCGGCGCAGAGCGCC
>JAIMBM010000408.1 GCA_023511475.1 Anaerolineae bacterium | reverse complement strand
CCTATGACCTACCGCTCGTCCCTGCCGCCGTGCCACGTCGTCTATGGTCTCACTGTTTCACAGCAATAGCCATGCCAGCCCGCGAAGGGCATGCGGGCAGTCAGGTCGGCCTTTCGCGTTTTCGCCGTTCTCACGTTTTTGTGATGCAAGCCCCCTTCGCCACGACGGGACTGAGGAAGGGGAGGGCCTGGACCGCGATTGCACGAAACGGCGCGAGAGTACGGATGAGTGCCGAGGACGGCAGAGGAGCCCGTCCTTGCGGTGTACGTTTTCGCCGCCTTGTGATCCGGAACCCGCCGCCCTGGAGTGGCCATTGCTTCGCGCCTTCGTGCTCCTTCAGGGTCTCAATTGGAGGCCACTTCTGCCTGCAGCTTCCTTGAGGTCTCGCTGTCGCGCACCCCTCTGGCGAGTCTCGCCGCCCTTTGCTTGACCGATCTCTGCGCCTTGTCTAGAATGTCCGCAGACCGTGGCGCCGCCCCTTCGGCGGTGTCGGGCCAGAGGGTGGGGTGACATGTCCCGCGACGGTCTCCGGGTCGATCTCTCCAAGGCCCTTGGCTGGCCGGTGCGGCTTGGCTCTGCCAGCTTTGGGATGCTGTTTTTCCTGCTGCCGGTGTATGCAAAGCGCCTTGGTGCGAGCGCGCTGGAGATTGGCGGGCTGTTCTCGGTCTTTGGCCTGGTATTGCTCCTGGTCCGGCCGCTTGTGGGCTGGGCGCTGGATCGCTACCCTCGCAAGGGTTTCTTGCTCGCCGCCTTTGCCTGCTATGCCATGGGTATGGGCCTCTTTGCGGCGGCAGGCAGTAGCCTGACCCTCCTCTACGTGGCGCGGCTGGTGCAGGGTCTCGGCGCCTCGCTCCTCTGGATCTCAGCCTACACTGTGGCGACTGACGGCCTGCCCATGGAGCAGCGTGGCCGCGCGGTTGGCCGCGTCGATGGCGCTTCGGCGCAGGGCAGCTTCTGCGGCACGGCCTTTGGCTTCTCATTGCTCCTGCTAATGGGCCTGGAGACCGGCTGGCGGTTGCTCTTCCTCATCTACGGAGGGCTGGCGCTCGCCGCTGCCTGGCTCGTTTGGAGGCGTGTGCCCGAGACACGTCGCGCCCCTGAGACACCGTCAAGGCTGCCCATGCGCCCCCTCAGCCGCCTGCCGCGACTTATGGGCCTGGTGTGCGTAACGACGCTCTCGTCCACGCTCACGAACGCCATCCTGCTGGTTTTCCTGCAAGACCGGTTTACCAGGGACGTCGCCCTCCTCTCGCTGACCTTTGTGCCGGCTGTGATCGTGCAGAGTTTCCTGCCGGCGCCGATGGGCGCGCTGAGCGACCGCTTCGGGCGAGTACCGCTGATCGCCGCAGGCCTGGCCTTCTCGGGGCTGGTCTCGCTGCTACTGCCCCTTGTGCCCTCGCTCCTCTGGCTGACGGCGCTCTGGGCCGTGCAGGCAGTCGGGCTCGTGGCCACCGCGCCTGCCCAGAAGGCACTGGTCGCAGACCTCATGGGGAGCGATGCCCGCGGCCAGGGCTATGGCCTGTACGTCGCCGCCTCTGACATCGGCGTCGTGATCGGTCCCCTGCTGGGTGGATGGCTGTACGACACCGCCGGCCATGGGACGCCGTTCCTCCTCAACGGGCTATTGCTCCTCGGGAGCGCCGCGCTGGCTCTGGTCCTCCTCCGGGAGCGCCCGGCCCCAAGCCAGGCGACCTGATCCGCGCCCCCGATCGCTCCCTCAGGCGACCGGCAGGCTAAAGGAGAAGGTGCTGCCCTTGCCGACCTCGCTCTCTGCCCAGATGCGGCCGCCGTGCGCTTCCACGAGCATGCGCGTGATGTAGAGCCCAAGCCCAACGCCGCGCTGTCTCTCGTCGGCCGTTGGCGCTTGGTAGTAGCGCTGGAACAGGCGCGGGAGGTCCTCGGGCGGGATGCCCGGCCCCTGGTCCGTAATCGAGGTGATGACCTCATCGCCGCGCCGCTCCAGGCTGACGATAACGGGGCTCTCAGGCGGGGAGAACTTGAGCGCGTTCGACAGCAGGTTGACCAGAATCCGCTCGAGGCGGGAAGGGTCAGCCAAGGCGGGCGGCAACTCGGACGGTGCCTGCACGTCGACGCGCTCCATCGGCAGGGCCGTGGCCTGCGACCGTTTGAGCGCTTCGAGGAACCCGGGCAGGCTGACAGGCTGTCGCTCGAGCTGGAGCTGCCCTGCCTCGGAGCGCGTGGCATCGACGAGGTCCTGGATCATGAGGTCCATGCGCCGGGCCGCGGCGATGATGGCCTGGACAGCCTCCCGCTCGCGGCCGGAGGCACCCGCCCGCTCCAGGCGACGGTCGAGGAGCTGGGCCTGGCCGAGGATGGTCGTAAGGGGATTGCGCAGGTCGTGGGAGACGGCGCGCATGATGTCATTGCGCTGCTCCTGCAGCCGCTCCAGCTCGGCAGCCCTCCCTTGCGCGACCTGGGCCAACTGCTCGACCTGCCGGCGCGTTCGTACCTGCGGCGTGACATCGGTCAGCGAGAGGAGCAGCCGCTCGGTTCGCCCGTCCGGCCCCTTGATGGGCGCGAGGACCCAGTTCCAGTACGTCACGCCTCTCCAGGGCTGACCCGCGTACTCGAAGGGCTTCTCGACGGCGCGGTAGGGTTCGCCGGTGTCCCGCACCCTCTCAAAGATGGCCTGGTTCTCCGGATTCGGGAAGAGATCAAAGTGGTTCCTGCCAATCAGCTCCTCCTCGCTGTATCCGGCGCCGCGACTGTACGCCGAGTTGACCAGCAGGAACGTAAAGTCACGATCGAGGAAAGCGAGCTGAGCGTCGGTGTTCTCAAAGATGGTCTGAAGGTCCGCAGCGCGGTCCTGGACCTCTTGTAGCAGACGCTCGCGCTCCTCGGCAGCGTGTACGCGGTCCGTGACGTCGCGGGCAATCCCCTCAATGGCGACCAGCTCGCCCTTGTCATCGTAGACGGGCACGTTGTGCAGCTCCGTCCAGATCACCGTACCGTCCTTGCGTATCCAGCGCAGAGTCGCCGCAGTCTCGCGCCCGGTAGCGATCGCCTCCAGCCGCGGACGATCCTCCGGATGCACAAGCTTGATGCCGAGTTGAGGGTCCGCATAGTGCTCTTCTGGGGTGTAGCCAACGATGCGCGTGGCAGAGGGACTGACGTACTCAAAGCCAGGCTGCGGCTTGAGGCGGAACCGGTAGATGAGATCCTGCGCGTTCTCCGCCAGCAGCCGGAAGCGCGACTCGCTCTCCCGCAGCGCCTCTTCGTGCTGCCGGGCCTCCGTCACGTCGGTGAGGACGACCACCGCCGCCACGATGTGGCCTTCGCGATCCCGAATGGGAGCCGCGCTCTGGAGCGTGATGCCGAGTGTGCCGTCGCCACGGAGCAGGTGAACCTCCTCGTCGCGCACGACCTCGCCCTTGAGCGCGCGCGCCATAGGCCATTCCTCCGGCTCGTAGGGGCGCCCGTCGGGATGGAAGCCGCGGTACACCCGGTAGGCCTCGACGGTCGGCGCCGGCACGAACGGCCCGCGCAGGATGCGCTCCGCCTGGCGGTTGCCGAGGATGAGCCGCCCTTCCGGCGCCTCGCCAAACACGACGCCCGAGGGGATCTGCCCGAGAATGGTCTCCAGCAGGCTGTGCAGCAGATCGCAACTGGGTGCGCCACCCGGAGGGAGCCCTGTAGACGCTCGCGTGGTCGGCATGTCAGCAGCCTCCGCCGGCTCGGGCGCGCGGCGATGCGCGCTCCTGCCGGGTGTAGTTGACCCTGGGGGCAGGCTCATTTGTGCTGCTGCCAGCACCCCCACACCCGTGGCCCCATACGCGCTGGCTTTACCGCCCCGCGGCTCACCGTGGGCGTGCTGCCCAAGCCGCCGCCCCTGCAGCTGTCAGGGTTCCCTATCTCCGACCTTGGGGCCGCTCCTCTGGAGCTCTGCCCCATCCCGCCACCCTCGCTTCCTTCGCCGCCGCGGCGCAATCCATTACCCACAAGTAGCCTGGGGGAGCGTAGGCGCCCATGGCCTGCGCAGCATCTCGCGGAAGGAGCCACCCCCTCCCCTGACC
>JAIMBM010000407.1 GCA_023511475.1 Anaerolineae bacterium | reverse complement strand
CATACGGCCACCGCCGCCATTACAGCCCCGACCACGAGCACCGGGAGATCCCGCCAGCGCCCCGTTAGCCGTGGGCCCAGCCCTACTGCCAGAAGCAGCGCAATGGCGCCTGCCGCCGGAAAGAGCAGCCGACCCTGGCTCGCCATGGTCAGCGCCGTCCAGCGCACGAGACCCACGGCAACCATGACGGCCCATACGGCAACCAGCGAAACGCGCAGGACCTCCGGGTCCCCCAGCCGGGTAGCACGCAAGATCCGCCGACCGGCACCAACCAGCAGGCCGCCCAACGCCGTCAGCATGAGGGCGTGGAACAGGGTATAGTACCAGCTGGGGCCGCCAACATTCATCCAACCGAACACGCCCCAGTACGAGCGAATCAGCCCGGGCAGCTCACTCAGAAGCTGATGGGCGGTCGCAGAATCGCTTCGCCTGCCGACTATCGCGAGAAAGACGCTCCATCCCAGGGGGTCGCCGTACAGCCGCCAGTTCCGATAGTACCACCAGCCGGCAATCGCACCGGCCACGGCCAGCATCACGGCCCCGCACCGCAGGAAATCCCGCCAATCCCTCCGCCGCCACGATACCCAGGCCAGCACCACTACCGCCAACGGCCACAACCCCAGCGCACTGACCTTGGTCAGCCCTGCAACGCCCAGCACGACCCCTACGGCCGCCCAACGCCCCGGCTCGGGCTCCTGCCGCAGGCGGCGCACCAGGAGCCACAGGGCCACCGTGCACACCGCCGCCGCGAGGCTATCGTTGCTCACCGCCGCGGTGATGAACAGGAACATCGGGTTGAACCCGACCAGCGCTGCCGCTCCGAGGGCGATCAGCGGCCGATCCGGCAGCACCTCCCGCCCCAGAAGATAGGTGAAGAGCACCGTGAGGGCTCCCAGGAACACCGAGAGCTCTCGCGCCAGGCGCACCGCGAGCACGGCTCCGCTGTACGGCCATCCCTCCCGCGGGGTGTGTACCACGATGTTCGGACTGCCGCCGGGGCGGATGACCCCGACGTCGGCATGGGGGTTGGGCTGTGCGATCTGGGGGAGATCGTCGCTTGGCACCCAGTGGGTCACCAGGGCAGCCAACACATAGTACAGAGGTGGCTGCCCGCCCTCCTGATGCCAGGGGCCAGGGTTCGCCGGGTCCTGCACCGGCAGTCCCCCGCCTTCGGCCAGATGCCTCACAAAGGGATAGTGAAACAGCTCGTCGGGAGCCTCAAAGAGCGGCGTGCACACGTTGTAGACGGTGCCCAGGACCACGAACACGGCCACCAGGGCCAGGACTCCACGCTCGCTGAGGTGACGCGCTCTCTGCTCATCTTTGGAGCGATCGAAGCACTTCATCGTAGACCTCTTCCGTCCGGGCAGCAATGGGGCCCCAGGCAAAGCGCGCCGAGAGCGCAAGGGCCCCGCGCGCCAGGCGCGAGCGGGCGGGTGGCTCGGCGATGAGTGCCGCGATGCGCGAGGCCAGGGCGTCGGCGTCGCCCGGCGGCACCAGTGCCATGTTCTCGCCATCGATCAGCTCGGGCAGGGCCACGCGCGGCCACGTGCTCACGACCGGCAGGCCATGCACCAGGGCGGCCATGAGCGACCCCCGCCGGAAGGAGACTCCATCGCGGTACGGGAGGACGCAGAGGTCCGCTGCCAGCAGGTTGGCCGAGACCTCCTCAGGTGCCGTGAACCCGGTCCAGCGCACATGGGGCTCCAGACCCAACTCGCGGATGAGCGCCTGCACGCGGGCCAGATAGGCCCGGTTCGTAGGGTCGCTGTGTCCGACCTGCCCTCCGATGAACCATAGCCGCACATCGTGGCCGCGCTGCCGCAGCAGAGCAAGCGCCCGGATCAGCTCCTCGCCCCCCTTGCTCTCGTTCAGGAAGCCAAAGTAGGCCAGGACGATGCTCCCTTCGTCCGCACCGGCCGCGGCGCGCCGGGCTGAGCGGTCGTAGCCCGGCGGGGGCTGGGGGTGAATGTTCGAGCCGATGGGGATGAGTGCCGGCGGTCGCTGGAGGAGGGGGGCTAGCGTGGCCTGATCCTCGGCGTTGGTGACGATGGCACGCGCCGCAGCGCGGGCCAGCTCCAACACCGCCCGAAAGCGCAGCGGCCCCGCCTTGGGGAAAAGGTAGGGCACCTTCAGGTCGTGGAAGGTGACCACCGTCGCCCGGCGCCAGGGGGAAAAGCGCGGCCAGAGGTTGATGGCCGGGTGCAGCCCATAAGCCGCCGCCTGGTACTGGATGTGCACCACATCCGGCGCGAGCACCCGCAGGGTGTGCTCGAGGTCCCTCCACAGCTGCCAGCCCCAGCTACCGATCCGTCGCTCTACCGGTACCGGCGAGGAGGCGTCCTCCGAGGCGGCACTCCCGCCGGTGAGGACGATGGCCTCCACGCCGCGTTGCCGCAGGGCGGCAGCCAGCTCGCGCGTATAGTCGCCTACGCCTCCCTGCTGCGGCGCGTACTCGGCCGTGACCAGGCAGACCTTCACTTCTGCCTGCCTCCTTCACCGGCCGGCTTCAGGCCTGAGCGCAGGACCTGGCCGTAGGCCTGCAGGCGCCCAGCGCGCAGCGGCCGCTTGTACCCTATGAGCCACTTGGCGCCTTCGACCAGCCATTGGTGGGCATAGGTGGCCAGAAGGAAGGCTCTTAGCGCCCCGGCCCAACGCGGCCCAAAGGCCTGACGGTAGTAGCGCAGCTTGCTCGTCTGAAAGTAGATATGGCGGGCGGCGATCACCTGCTCGCTCGACCGCCCCTCGTGATGAATGACGGTTGCCGCCGGCAGGTAGACCACGCGCCAGCCCTTCCCTTTGATGCGCCGGCACCACTCCATCTCCTCTGAGTACATGAAGTAGCCTTCATCGAGGAGCCCCGCCTGCTCGATGGCCTCGCGCCTGACGAGGATGGCTGCGCCCATCACCCAGTCCACCTCACAGGTCTCGTCATCCGGCCTGTCGAGCACATAGTAGCGGGTGAGCCAGCGATTGCGGGGGAACCACCGCTGCAGCGGGGTCGACTCGAGGAAGCCGGTGAGGGGCGTGGGGAACCGCCTGCGGGAGGACTGCAGCCGACCGTCGGGGTAGCGGAGCTGCGGGCCAACGACGCCAACCTCCGGATGCCCGTCCATGTACTCGAGAAGTATGCTCAGGGCATCCCCCACGACCTCCGCGTCGGCGTTCAGCAGCATCACATAGCGGCCGCAGGAGCGGGCAATGGCCTGATTATTGGCGGCAGCAAAGCCGCGATTCTCCTGGTTAGCGATGACCTGTACCCCGGGAAAGGCCGCGCGGACCATCTCTACCGAGCCATCGCGGGAGGCGTTGTCGATAACCCAGACCTCGACCGTCCGACCGTCGGGCAGCCTAAAGCCCTCCTGCGCCTGAGGTCTGCCGTCAACGAGCGAATGCAGACACCTGCACAGGAGGTCGCGCACGTTCCAGCTTACGATGACGATCGAGAGGTCGACCATGGCTCTCTCTGTTACAGGCGGCGTGCAGGCAGCGCGTCGCCAGAGTGACCGACTGGGGGAAGAGAGCCGGCAGCGGCCGCCATCCGACGCATCTCCGGGCCGCGGCTCCAGGCACGCGGCGGGCTGCGCCGACGGGTCCGGCCGTGCCGCTGCGGTGGCTGGCCTCAAGTCTCTCGCTCAACGACAAAGTCCGCCAGCTCCAGCAAGGCGCGCCCGTAGCAGCCATCTGCGAGGGAGGAGACGTCCCGGGCAGCCTCCCGGACAAAGCCGCGCGCCTCCTCACGGCAAGCCTCGATCGCGGGCGACGACACCACAGCCGCTACCAGCTCGTTCACGGCCTGTGCGCGCGAGGCGCCATCCTGCAGCCCGCGGCCGAGGGCTGCCTCAACGAGGGCTGCATCGCCGCCGCTCTGGAGATAGTGGTACACCGGGAGCGTTGCGATGCCCTGCCGCAGGTCGCTACCGACCGGCTTGCCCATCTGGCGCTCGTCGCCCACAAAGTCGAGGATGTCGTCCATGATCTGGAAGGCCATGCCGAGGTGCTGCCCATAGGAGCGGAGCAGCTGGACCCGCTCTTC
>JAIMBM010000406.1 GCA_023511475.1 Anaerolineae bacterium | reverse complement strand
TCGAAGACCTGGTCGTCGTCACCGAGACGGGGGTTGACGTCCTGACGGCTGCCTCCAAGGAGCCGGTTCTGGCTCCGTAGGCCCGTGCCATCGCCAGAGTCGTTCTGGGCGGCCCTCCCCGGAGCCCGGCCTGGCAACGCTGCTGCCCCGCCCGCGCGGCTGGCACCTGGGCTCGCACGCGATGCGACCGAGGAGCCGGACGCCATCGTACTACGAGAAGAGGTGCTCATATGACGCGGATTAAGGATATCGCCCAAGGCAACCTCGCAGCCGTGCTCGTAGCCACCTTCCTGGTCGGCGTCTTCATTGGGCTGGTCGTGCTCGGCTGGGGAGTGTGGCCGGTGCAGTGGGTCGGGAACGCGCGTCCCGCCGACCTGCAGGAAGCCTATCGACGCGCCTACCTGGAGATGGTCGCCGAGTCCTATGCCGTGACCGGCGATGCCGAGACGGCCCGCTCACGGCTGGAGGCTGCGGCCCTGTCCGGGCAGAGCGTGCAGCAGGTCGCTCGGGAGCTCGAGCAGATGGGGCAGGCACGCATCTCTGCCGGCGATATCGATGGCGGGAACCGGCTGCAGGCGCTGGCAAGCGTGATCACCAGCTCGCAGCCCGGGGCTGAGCCAGCTACGGGCGCCCTGCCCAGCCCGCCGCGCGCGCCACAGCCGCTTCTGACCCGGTTGCTGCGCGTCTTTGGCCTCGTCATCCTCGTCCTGGTCTGCCTCGCGGGCCTGCTATTGCTGGTCTATTTCCTGCAGTCGCGGACAACCGCCGAGGAGCCTCTCGGTGAGCGTGTGGCATCGGTGGCCGCCGTCGAGCCGCGACCAGCCCCGCCGACGGCACCGCCCGCGCAGGCAGCGACCGCCCGTCCGGCGCCGCCGGACGCGGTTGCCCCGGCTGCTCCTGCCCAGGAGCAGGGGGGCCTCGGCCGCTTCGTAGCGACCTACAACCTCGGCGATGTGGATTATGACATGTCCTTTGGTATCGAGTCACCCCTCGGAGACTTTCTGGGAGAGTGCGGCCTGGGCATGGCGGAGACCGTCGGCAGTGGTGGCGACGTGCAACGGGTCACCGCTTTCGAGGTCTGGCTCTTCGACAAGACGGACATCCGCACGGTGTCGATTGTGCTGGCGAGCGCCCACGCCTACTCGGATGCCGCCCTCAGGACCAAGCTCGCCTCGCGCGGAGAGATGGTCCAGGCCGAGGTCGGCAGAGCCTTCAGCGTCCAGACCTCAACGCTCAGGCTGGACGGGCGCATCCTCGACATGGCCTACGGAGGAGGCGACCTGCCGGCTCAGAGCTACTTCACGAGCTTTTCCGTCGAGCTGACGCCCGTGCTCCTCACCGGGGAGGAATCAGCCTAGCAGCCACTCCTCTCGGGGCGCCGGGTGCGCGCTGCCGCCTGGCGCCCCGCCTATCCCCCGCTAGGTCCGCACTTCAGGGTCGAAGAGCCTCCGATACTCCTCAAGGGCAAAGCGATCGGTCATCCCCGCGACATAGTCGCACACCACGCGGTAGGGGTCCCCCTCTTGCAGCCGGGCCTGAATGGGGTTCGGTAGCTGCGTTGGCTCCTGCACGTAGGTCCGGAACAGGTCCGTCACCAGGCGCTGCGCCTTGACGGCCATCCGCACCACGCGATAGTGCCGGTACAGGTGTGTCTGCAAAAAGCACCGCAACTCCGAGTTCATCGCACTCATCTCCGGCGAGAAGGCGACAAGGCTGGTCGGATGTCTGCGGGCCGCTTCCGGGCAGTCGATGCCGTGTGTCTCTAGCGCCCGGGCAGAGCTCTGCACCAGGTCGGTTACCTCCGTGTTGATCAGCTCGCGGATGGCCGCGCGCCATCCCGTCTCGTCAGAGCCTTCCGGCGACACGCCAGCCCGCGCGCACACCTCTCTCCAGATCGGCACCCGGGCCAGATCGGCCGGATCGATAAGACCCGAGCGCAGGCCGTCATCCACATCGTGGGCATTGAAGGCGATCTCATCGGCCGCGTTGACGACTTGCGCCTCCAGCGTGGGCCGGCGCTCCGGCTCGTAGCCCTGGGCATCGCAGGCATCGTACTCGGTCGTGTGCTTGACAATCCCTTCGCGAACCTCCCAGGTCAGGTTCAGCCCAGGGAAAGCCGGATAGCGCCGCTCCAGGTACTCCACTACGCGCAGGCTCTGGCTGTTGTGGTTAAAGCCGCCATGCCCTTCCATCATGGCATGGAGCGCGGTCTCGCCGGCATGGCCGAAGGGTGTGTGCCCCAGGTCATGGGCGAGGGCTACCGCCTCGGTGAGATCCTCATTGAGCATGAGGACGCGCGCAATGCTGCGGGCGATCTGGGCCGTCTCCAGGGTATGCGTCAGCCGCGTGCGGTAATGGTCACCTTCATAGTTGACAAAGACCTGCGTCTTGTACTCCAGACGCCTGAAGGCGGTCGTGTGGATGATGCGGTCGCGGTCTCGCTGGAAGGCTGGGCGGTAGGGATGCTCGTCCTCCGGGTACAGGCGGCCCCGTGAGTGCCGGCTCTTCACGGCATATGGAGCGAGCAGGCGCAGCTCGTTCTCTTCCAGCCTCTCACGCAAGGCGTACATGGCCCTCCCGTCCTTCCCACTGGAGCTACAAACGTACTATACTGATTGTAGCACAGGCCCTGCTCGCACGCCAGCATATCCCGCATGCGGGTGCAGTTCAAGTATCGGGAACTATGCTCCCGGAGGCGATCAGGTGCAGAGACCAGCGGCGAAGGGCATGGAGCCAACAATGGAACCACCGAGGCGCACCATTCTCCACGTGGACCTCGACGCCTTCTTTGCCTCGGTCGAGGAGCTGCTCGACCCTGCCATAGCCGGCAAGCCGATCATCGTGGGGGGTGATCCGCAGGGGCGCGGCGTCGTCTCCTCGGCCTCCTATGCGGCCCGCGCCTTCGGCGTACGCTCGGCGATGCCGATGGCGGTCGCGCTGCGCCTCTGCCCGCAGGCCATCGTCCGTCGCGGCCACTATCGCGAGTACGGCCGCTACTCGCGGCAGGTCATGGCCATCCTCCGGGAGTACACACCCCTCGTCGAGCAGGTCTCCATCGACGAAGCGTTTCTCGACGTCACTGGCTGCGAGCGCCTGTGGGGTCCCGCCGACGGGCTCGCCCGCGCCATCCAGCAGCGCATCCTCGAAGGCTGCCATCTGCCCTGCTCGGTCGGCGTCGCGACGAGCAAGCTCGTTGCCAAGATCGCCTCCGGCCTGCGCAAGCCCCAAGGGCTGGTCATCGTGCCACCGGGGGAAGAGGCTGCGTTTCTTGCCCCCCTCCCCGTCGAGGAGCTCTGGGGGGTAGGCGAGGTGGCCGCTCGCCGCCTGCACGCCCTTGGGCTTCACACCATCGGTGCCCTCGCGGCGGTACCGAAGGAGGCGCTCGTCCTCGCCTTTGGCAATCAGGGCGCCGTGCTCTACGACCATGCGCGGGGCATCGACAACCGCCCGGTCGTCCCAGAGAACCGGCGACGCTCGGTCAGCAACGAGCGCACCTTCGCCCAGGACCTGACCGACGGCGAAGAGCTCCGGAAGCACCTGCTCGCCCTCTGCGACCAGGTGGCGGCCCGCCTCCGCAGCCTCGGCCTGCAGGGACGAATCGTCGGCCTGAAGCTTCGGTACCACGACTTCACGACCGTGACCCGACGGGCAACCATCGACCGGCCGACCGCCCTCTCGCCCACGATCTTTCAGCACGCGCGGGGGCTCCTTGATGCGACCTGGCGGACGGGCACGCCGGTGCGCCTCCTCGGTGTCAGCATCTCCGGGCTCGTGGAGACTCCGGTCCGCCAGCTCGGGCTCTTCGGCGACGACGACGGGCGCTGGATGCGCCTGAGTCGGGCGCTCGATGACATCCGAAACCGGTACGGCGAGCAGGCCATCCGCCGCGCCACCTTTCTCGAGCCTCCGGGCGAGGATGAGGGTCCGGACGATGCCTCACCGGAGCCCTGAACCCGCGGCCCCCGCGCCGCTCATTCCCTCCATCGGCCACAGCGCGAGTTGCACCGCGGGGCGCCTGCCGGCGAGAAGCACAAAGG
>JAIMBM010000405.1 GCA_023511475.1 Anaerolineae bacterium | reverse complement strand
GGCCCTGCGCGTGGATGGTCTCCTTCACCCGCTCCAAATCCGCCGGGGCCGCCCCGGCGGCCATGACCACGATCATACTCTACCCTCTCCTCTCAGCGCGTGGGCACAGTTTAGCCGCCTGTGAGATGACGTCAAGTCATTCTACTACCACTTGCCCAAAGAGGAGAAGTCGAGTATTCTTCTGCCATCATGCACAGGAGGTCACCTTGGAGCTCGCCTCGACCCTCTATCAGTCGCCCTACTACGAAGTGGCCATCTGCGCTACGCGCTGCCCGCTGAACCTGGCCGAGACGGCCTCGTTGGCCGAGTACATGCGCGAAACCCTGGAGGCCCACGACCTACCCAGGCACTTTCAGGCACGCGTGCGCGGCCCCGTTCTCTCCCATCACCGCTTCAAGGTGGCCGTCGCCGGCTGTGGCGTGGCCGCCGAGTACGGGTACGCCAATGCCGGCATCGTCTACAACGACCTGAAGGACCGCCCGACGCGGTACTCGGGCCGCGGCGGCCTCGGCTCGGTGATGGCGAGCAGGGGCCTCAAGTTCGTCGTGGTCGATCCCCTTGGCGCCCCCGGCGCAGCCATCGCCGACAGATCAAGGTTCGAGCAAGGCCGCAAGAAGCTGGAGGAAGCTCTCCTCGAGCACGCCATCACCAAGCCCAAGGGCGGCCTCAACACCTACGGCACCGCCATCCTGATCAACATCCTGAACGAGGCGGGTGGGCTGCCCACGCGCAACTTTTCCAGCGGACGCTTCGAGGGCGCGGCCAGAACGGCCGGTGAGGCGATCTTTGAGGGCAACAAGCAGCGCCTCGGCCGGGAGCTGTACAACCACGCCTGCAGCCCCGGATGCATCATCCAGTGCTCGAACACCTGGCACCGGCCCGATGGCAGTGAGCACGTGTCCTGCGTGGAGTACGAGTCGACCTGGGCCCTCGGCGCCAACTGTGCCATCGACTCTCTCGATGACATTGCCGAGTTGATCCGCCTCTGCAACGCCTATGGCCTCGATACCATCGAGACCGGTGGCACTCTCGGCGTGGCCATGGAGGCCGGCGTGATCCCCTTTGGCGATGGCGCGGCGGCGATCCGGCTGGTCCAGGAGATGGGGCAGGGAACGCCGCTCGGCCGCCTGCTGGGCAGTGGCACCGAGTCAGTCGGGAGGGCATACGGTGTGACCCGCGTCCCCACGGTGAAGGGCCAGAGCATGCCCGCCTACGAGCCGCGAGCCGTCAAAGGCATCGGCATCACCTACGCCACCAGCACCATGGGCGCGGACCACACGGCGGGCTATACCATCGCCCCCGAGATACTGGGCGTCAGCGGCAAGCTCGATCCCCTCAGCCCGGAGGGCAAGGCGGCCCTGAGCCGTGCTTTCCAGGCCACGACGGCCTTTATCGACAGCACCGGCCACTGTCTTTTCATCGCCTTCGCCATCCTCGACATCGCCTCCGGCTTTGAGGGCATGGTCGAGGAGTGCAACGGCGTCCTCGGCACCAACTGGACGAACGACGACGTCGTCCGGATCGGCGCTGAGATCCTGAAGAAGGAGCGGGCGTTCAACGAGGCGGCCGGCATCGGCAAGGAAAAGGACCGCGTGCCCGAGTTCATGAAGTACGAGCCGCTGCCGCCGCACGATCAGGTCTTTGACGTTCCGGACGTTGCTCTCGACTCGGTCTACGCCGAGCTCTAACGTGCAACTGGCGAGCAGGGCGCCTGCGTGCCCTGCTCGTCTCTTATGCGGTGGACCTTACGGCTGCACTGTGGCCGCTGGCCGGCGAGCTATGGCCTGCGAGGGCACCTCAGAAGGCGCAGCACAGGCTATTCGCCCAGCCCCTCCGGCCGAGACGCTGCATGCCGGTTCTGGTGAGGTGATGGATGCGAGTCCGCGTGCGGCTGTTCGCCATGCTCCGGCACTATCTGCCCGATGTGCCGCTTGGCGGGTACGCTGAGAAGGATCTGCCCGAAGGTGGCACCGTCTCCGATCTGCTCGCCACGCTTGGAGTGCCCGAGACGGAGGCCAGAGTGGTGTTCGTGAACGGAAGGGCGCGCCCTCCGGACTGGCGTCTGCAGCCCGGCGACGAGGTGGGGATCTTTCCGCCCATTGGTGGAGGCTGAGATGGGCTGCGTCGTGGACGTCTGGCTCTACGGGGCGCTCGCCCGCTACGGCGGCGACGCCGCCCGGCCGAGCTATGCCAACATCAAGGTGCAGTTGCCCGATGGTGGCACGGTGGCCGACCTGCTCGCCCAACTCGGGCTGCCCTCCGGGGAGCGAGGCATCACCTTCATCAACGGGCAGCTCAGCGCCATGCCCGGCCTTCAGCCTGACCTCGGCCACCTCTTGCACGATGGGGACCGCATCGGGCTCTTTGATCTGCGGAGCATGTGGCCCTTCCAGTATCGCCATGGCGCGGCGATGATCCCCGAGATGGCCAGCGCCGTGCATGGCAAAGAGGGCATACGCCACTCCTACGAGAGGAGGCCTCGCAAGGAGGCCTCCTGATGTGATCCATGCATCCCTTGCGGGGCCCGAGTCGCGCGGGTCCAGGCGCAGTGAAGGGCGACTCAAGTTGCGTTGCGCGCGCTCCGCGCCCTTGAGGCGCGATTTCAATCGCCGGCGTCGTTGCGCCTGCCCGCGCGGCCCGCAACCCGCAATGGATATGTGGGTCACACTAGGTGCTGCCGGGCGGTCTGAGCCGTGCACGCCTCAGGTCAGTTCCCGGTACACGGCTTCCACCCGGGCCACCATAGTGCTCAGCCCGAACTCGGCCAGTGCCCGCTGTCGGCCCTTATCCCCCAGGGCGCGGCGCCAGCCTTCGTCGGCCAGCAGGGCTGCGCAGGCCTCGGCCAGGGCGCGCGGATCGCGCGGCGGTACCACCAGCCCCGTCTCCCCGTGCACGTTGACGAATGAGGTGCCGGTGCCGATCTCGGTACAGATGACCGGCAAGCCGGCAGCCATCGCCTCGACCTGTACCAGCCCAAAGGCCTCGCTGCGCTCACAGGCCGGAAGGACGAAGAGGTCCGCAGCGTGGTAGTAGGTGGGCAGACCGTCCTCGGGCACCTCTCCGCAGAAGTGTACCCGGTCGGCGAGCCCCAGCTCTCGGGCCAGCGCCTTCCAGGCATGCTCCATCGGTCCCGTGCCCACAACGGCCAGATGCACGCCCGTAAGCGACGTCAGCGCCTGCAGCAGGTATTGCAGCCCCTTGTAGTAGCGGAGCCGCCCCACGAACAGGATCAATGGCGCCCCAAGCCGCTGCCGCAGCTCTGCAACCTTCGCCTGGTCCGCCGAGAGGAATCGCTCCACTGGCACACCGAGCGGCACGACCCGACATTTCGCAGTCAGCGGCCGCAGGAAGGGGGAGCTCTGCAGGTACGGGGGGCTTGTGGCCAGGATGCGGTCGGCGGCGGTGAGGACGTGCCGGAGGAGCGGCGCATAGAGCCGCAGCCATCCCCGCTGTCGGACCACGTCCGAGTGGTAGGTGATCACCGTGTGCCGTGCGGGTCGGCAGAGCCAGTTGCTCAGTTCGCCCACTGGGTAGGGTGTGTGCACGTGCGCCACATCGGCGTGCAGGCGAAAGAGCTCCATTGGCAGGGCCAGGCTCAGTGGCGCGGAGGCGACCGTCGCGACGCGCCCGGCCTTGATGACAGTCACACCGTTCAGAACCCCCCGCTCGGTCGCACCGCCGCGGCTCGTGGCCAACACGGTCACCTCGTGCCCTTGTGCGGCCTGCGCCTCGGCGAGGGCGCGGACGTGGTTCTCGATCCCGCCCAGAACCGGGTAATAGTCTTTGTAGATGTGCAGGATGCGCATGCTCGCTGTAGCTCTCCGTGCCCATGGGGCTCGTGGGCGGCTGGCCCGGGCCCGCTCCTCCAGGCGGGAGCGGCTCCCTCGCAGGCAAGACCATTATAGCCCGGAGCCTGCCAGCGGCAAGGGCAAGGTTGTCCGGGGGTGTAGTTCACCCCCGGCCTCGAGTTTGGCCTTTTGGCGCAGGGGGTTGAAAAAGGGACACCTTTCCGGTAGGATATGGTTGACTATAACAGACC
>JAIMBM010000404.1 GCA_023511475.1 Anaerolineae bacterium | reverse complement strand
CACAGGGTCGCTGGGGGCCATTGCGGCGGCTTCTGCGTGATGTTGGGGGGCGCGCGGCGAAAGGCCAAAGTCGAGCCCCTCCTCCATGGATTCCCCGCCCCCGCTGCGCGAGGACGGAGTCAGGGGCCTTGACCCCGCTATGCCCTCCGGACAAAGCGGGGTGGGGATGAGCCCCGACAGGGCAAGGTGCCGTCCGAGGCAGCCAGGACCTCTAACCGCCTCCTTGCACGCCATGCCCTGAACGCAAGCCCTCCCAGGTGCGGACCAGGCCGCCCTACACAGGCTCGTTGCCCGAGAGGCCTATTGGCGCGCTCCTGCGAACCTGCTATAATCAGAGTATGTAGCAGGAGCAATCTATGGAACACTCCCGCCGTGTTGTGCCGCACCTGGGCCTGCCGGCTCTGATGGCCGGCATCCTGCTGGTGCTCCAGATATTCGCGCCCGCACCGCCACTGACCTATGTGCTGGCTGTGCTCGGCGGTGCCGTCGCCATCGGGTACTACTGGGCGCGGCAGCTCGCCCAAGGGGTGAGTCTGGAGCGGGAGCGCCGCTACGGCTGGGCCCAGGTAGGCGATGTGCTTGAGGAGCGCTTTACTCTCCGCAACGAATCGTGGCTGCCCGCACTCTGGGCAGAGGTTCGCGACCACTCCACGCTCCCCGGCTACACCGCCTCGCGCGTCACCGGCGTAGATGGACACAGCCACACTTACTGGATCTCCGAGGGGGAGTGTCGTCGGCGAGGCGCCTTCACCCTCGGCCCGCTGGATGTGACCCTGACCGACCCCTTCGGCTTCTTCACCGTGCACCTGCGCGTGGGGGATGAGACCTCCTTCGTCGTCTACCCGGTGATTGCCGCCCTGCCACCTCTGGAAATGCCCCGAGGGTCGGCGCCGGGGCGAGTGCGCGCAGCGGTGCACTCCCACGAGGTGACCCCCAATGCCTCCGCTGTCCGACCCTACGTGCCGGGGGACACGCTCCGTGGCATTCACTGGCCCACCACGGCCCGTCGCGATGAGCTTTACGTCAAGGACTACGATCGCGAGCCGGCCGGCGACCTGTGGATTCTCCTCGACCTCCAGCGGGCAGTGCAAGCGGGGGAGGGCGAGTTCTCCACGGAGGAGTACGGCATCACCGTCGCCGCCTCGCTCGCCGACGCGATGCTCCGACAGGGACGCGCCGTAGGCCTGCTCTGCGAGGGCGAGGAGCATGTCATGCTGCGCCCCGAGCGGGGTGAAATACAGCTCTGGCGCATACTCAGCACGCTGGCCGCCGCCCGTGCCTCGGGCACGAACCCGCTCGGCGCACTGGTGCAACAGGCCGTACCGGTGCTCGGCCGTGGGATCAGCGCCTCGCTGATCACCCCCTCGCTGGATGCGGAGTGGCTGGTAGCTCTGCTGGAGCTCGAGCAGCGAGGCGTCGGCGCGAGCGTGGTGCTGATCGATCCGGTCTCGTTCGGAGGCGAAGGCAACCTGCAGGCCATGCTCGGGCTCCTCTCTGAGCGCGGCGTGCCGGTACGGGTGATCGGCCGTAGCTTCCGCTTCCGCCCCCTGATCGAGCGCCGAAAGCAGCGCCCAACCTACAAGGTGCTCGGAACGGGGCGGGTTGTTGTGGTGCCGCCGACCTAGGCGAAGGCGATGATGCGGAGGGCTCTCGTGAGACTGCGGCCCCGACACGGCTGGTTGGTCTTCACGCTCGTCCTCGGGACGGCTCTGTGCCTGCCTCTGGCCCTCAACGAGGCGCGGTGGCTGATCGGTGCGTCGGCCCTCGTCAGCGTGGTCCTCCTCGCGGCCACTCTGGGCTATGCGCTGGGCCAGACGCCCTTGCCCGGCGGGCTGGTAGGCCTCTTTGGGCTCCTCACTGGCATCGAGTGGGGTGTGGTCGCCATCGGGCGGCTCTTGCCGAGCTGGCAGGCCCTGGCCCGTGAGCTGGCCCACGCGTGGCGCTGGCTGGCCGCAGGCTGCCGCGGGTCCTGGACGAGCAATCTGCCCTTTGTGGGCCTGGTGCCAGACGTACAGGCGCGGGCCTGGGCGCTCTGGGAGCGGCTGGCGGCCTGGGCACAGGCAGGCGTAGCGGGTACGGTGAGCCGCGATAGCCTGGTCCTGCTCCTCTATGCCGCCATAGCCGCCTGGTGGATCGCCTACTTCGCCGGCTGGCAGATCGCACGCGGCCGCAGTGCCCTGCTGGCCTTCTTCCCGATCGGCGCCGCGCTGCTGGCCAACGTCGCGCTGACCGGCGGAGCCGGCATGACCTATCTTCGCACCTTCCTCGGCCTGGCGCTGTTGCTGCTCGTCACCGGCCGGTACGAGAGCCGACAGCTCGCCTGGGAGCGCGAAGGCATCGACTACTCGCCTGACCTGCGCATGGGCGTGCGCCTCGTCGGCACCGGCCTGGCAACGATGCTTGTGCTCGTGGCTCTGCTGGCGCCCTACATCACCGTGCAGCAGACGGTCAGCTTTTTCTGGCGCTATGCCTACGAGCCATGGACGGAGATGAGCCGGCGCCTCGACCGTCTCTTCGCCGGCCGTAACCCCGTCCCGGCTAGCCGGTACTCGCGCCCGGTGCAGCCTCAGCCGGAAGGACACCAGCTGGGAGGCGGGGTGCAGCCCAGGCAGGACCTGGTCTTCTACGTCCGGACGTCTGACCCACCGCCCGAGCCGCCCGAGGCCTATATCGAGCGCGGCATGCACCCGGTCGAAGGACCCAAACACTACTGGCGCACGCTGACGTACGACACGTATACCGGCAGCGGCTGGCTGAACGGCCCTCACACAGAGCTCGAACGGGCGGAGGAGGAGCCTCTCTCCGAGGCCATGTTTCCCTTCACCGTCCTGACGCAGACCTACACGCTCCGCGAGGGCTGGGAGGGTCTGGTGCCAGCAGCCAACGAGCCGATGCTCGTCGACCGTACCTGTGAGCTCTCGCGGCGGACGGCCACTGACCTGGTCGGCTTTGTCGTGGCCGGGCGCACCTACACCGTCACGTCGTGGATTCCCGCACCAACGGTCACCCAGCTCCGGCAGGCGGGGGAGGAGTATCCGCCGGAGATCGTCGATCGGTACCTGGCACTGCCCGAGGTGCCGCGGAGAGTCCTCGACCTGGCTCGCGAGATTGCGGCGGAGGCCGGCACGCCCTACGACAAAGCACTCGCCATCGAGCAGCACCTGCGGCGCTATGACTATGACCTCGAGATTCCGGCGCCCCCTGAGGGCACCGATGTGGTCGACTACCTGCTCTTCTCGACCCGCCGCGGCTACTGCGACTATTATGCGACGGCGATGGTCGTCATGCTACGGGCGGTCGGGGTCCCGGCCCGGTACGCCGCAGGTTATGCGACGGGCCACTATGACTACGCCCGGCGGGCCTACATGGTGACCGAGCGGGACGCCCACGCCTGGGTCGAGGTCTTTTTCCCGGGATACGGCTGGGTCGAGTTCGAGCCAACCCCATATCGGAGCTCCTTCGCGCGGCCGCTGGGCGGGGAGCCCGGGACCTGGCCGGCGCCCGAGCCCGCAGGCGACCAGCAAGCCGAGGACAGCCGCAGCGGCAGAGCCCTTCTCGTGCTGGCCGTGGCCGTCGTGGCCCTCGGCGGGTTCCTCACGGGCGTCGTCTCTCTCATCCGGTCGAGGCGCAGCTTCTCCGCGAGGCATGTCGTGCTGCAGGTCTATGCGCGGATGGTCCGCTGGGCCGAGCGGGTTCGGCTTGGCCCCGAGCGCGGGGAGACCCCGCGCGAGTTCGGCGCCCGCCTTGGCCGGGCGATCGAGGAGCGAGGCGAATGGGCAAAGGGGGCGGCCGAGGAGGTCGGTGTGATCACCCGCGCCTACGTGGAGGCTCGCTACAGCCCCCGGCCCCTCTCGGCCCGCGATGCAGGGCAGGCCCTCACGGCCTGGGAGAACCTGCGCGGCCGGCTCCGGTGGCTGTTCCTCTGGAGGTGGTAGGCGGGCGCGGCGCGCCCCCCCCCCGCAACGGGTGCAGCTGCCACGCTACGGCGGGGGCCGGTCGCACCCTGCGGCCCGCGGCCCCCGCCGCAAATATGGGTTGCGGGCC
>JAIMBM010000403.1 GCA_023511475.1 Anaerolineae bacterium | reverse complement strand
GGGCCCCGCGGGGGGGGGGGGTCGCCGGGCCCCGGGGGGGGGCCCCGGAAGGCCCCGTAGCCCCGAATTCATTCGGTGGATTGCTTGCGTCCCTTGCGCCGCATTCCGCAGAACATCCGTGGGTCACATTAGACGTAGACCTTGGCCAGAATGCCGTTCAACTCATTGGCCAGCCCGCGCGCAGACTCGGGGTAGCGGCAGGGCGATTCGGCCAGACGCTGAATGACGGGTAGCAAGGCCTCGATGAGGCTTTCCGACAGGCCTTCGGGCCTCTTTCGGCGGCGCTCGATGACCCGGTGCAGGCCCTGCCAGCTCCGCTCCTGGTTCTCCATGTAAAGCCGCTCTGCTTCGCCGTCCGGAAGATGGGCCATAGACGCCTCTATGCAGTCACCTTCTCGTGCCTGCGCTCCATCGCATGGAGGAGTTGCTCGGCGGAGATGGGAAAGGTCTCATTCATGCGCTCCGTGCGGGTGGTGAACTCGAGCAACTCGTCGATCACGGCCGGCGGAATGCCCTGCGCCTTTCCCTCTTTGTAACGCATGAGCGTGGCGCGAAAGCCGGGCCAGGTCTTGTGCGCGGTCTCGTCAAAGAGCCGCCGGATGGTGTCGGCGGTGATCTGGGCCATCGCCCCTCCCCAAGCTGTGAGCTGGATCAGGCTGTGACCTTGGACAGCTCGTTCTCAAAGACCCGCTGCATCTGATCCGGCGAGCCCGGGTAGGGCTCGTTCATCTGCTCGAGGCGTCGGGTCACGATGAGCAGCGTGTCGATGATGCTATCCTCGATCCCTTCCGCCTTGCCCTTGTGCTGCTGCAGGATGCTGTGCAGGGACGACCAGGTCTTTTGCTTGTTCTCATTGAAGAGCTGTACGACGTCATCGCGTGGGATGTGCATGACATTTCCTCCTCGAAGGCTGAGGTCGGTCCCTGCGCGAGGCAGGGACCTCTGCGTACCAGCGAGCAAACACCGTGCCGCGGACTGGCCCGCCATCCGCACAGGGCGCAGAGTGGGGAGGCTGCAGCGCTGGGCGTCCTCAGCAAGGACTCCAAAACAGGAAGGGAAGCTGGTACAAATCATGCTCTCTGCTGCGACCGTAGCAGACCGACCCACCGGGGAGTATCATGGAGAGACTCGAGCACCCGCCGCGCAAGATCGCCATCCTGCGCGCGAACGGCCTCGGCGACTTTTTGCTGGCGACGCCGGCACTCCGGGCTCTTGGCAAGGCGTTCCCCGAGGCCGAGATCACCTACCTGACGCACCCCTGGCTGTGCCGCTTTATCGCCGGGCGCTACCCCTACCTGCACCGGGTGGAGGCGATCCCGCCGTACCCGAGGATCCACGAGCCGCGGCCCGAGGATCCGCCCCCGCGTGAGACGGCCGATGCCTTCTTCGCCCGGCTCCGCGCCGAGCGGTACGACCTGGCGATCCAGATGCATGGCGGCGGCGCCGACTCCAATCCCTTTGTGGTGCAGCTAGGCGCCCGGCACACCCTGGGCCTGGCCTCGACGGGGGCTCCCCCGCTGGAGTGGAACCTGCGCTACTGCTACTACCAGCATGAGATCATACGCTACCTGGAGTTGGTGAGCCTGCTGGGGGTACCGTGGGACGGGCTGGAGATGGACCTGCCCATCCTGCCGGCTGATGAGCGTAATCTGGCCGCGGTATGGCGGCCGGAGGGAAAGCGCTATGCCATCCTGCACCCGGGGGCGGGGGATTCCCGGCGCCGCTGGCCGCCGGAGCACTTTGCGCGGGTGGCCGAGCACATCCACCGCCGGGCCGGCTACACTGTGGTGCTCACCGGCAGGGAGTCCGAGCGGAAGGCGACGGCGCGGGTGATGGCCGAGTCCGCGGTGCCCATGGTCGACCTGACGGGCCGGCTTGACCTGGGGGCAATGGCTGCCCTGGTGAGGGGCGCCTCACTGGTCGTGTGCAACGACACCGGCCCGGCGCACATGGCCTATGCCCTCAACCGGCCCAGCGTCGTTATCTTCTGGTGCGGGAACCTGATCACGGCAGGCCCTTTCAGGCGGGAGCGCTTCCGCCCGGTCCTCTCCTGGACGCTGCGCTGCCCATCCTGCGGGGCCGAGGGGCGGTGTGCGTGCGATGCGTCCTGGGTGGCCGAGGCGCCGGTCGATGAGGTGCTGTGGCATGTGGGTGATCTGTTGGGGGCCGGGGTGCCGTAGGAAGGGATGCTGTGCGCGCGTTGAGGGCTGCGGCAGCAGCCCCTCTCGAGTTCTCCCGAGGCTACCCAGAGAGAATTCGGGCCTCGACGGTCCTCCCGTCGAGGCCCTGAATGCGTACGAGCTTGTGGCGGGAGCGCTCGCCTGAGAGCAAGCTGATGTCGCGGCGGCGCACGCCGAGCGCCTGTGCGAGGAAGGCGATCAGTGCCTCGTTGGCAGCGCCTCCGACCGGTGGCGCAGGCACGCGGACCTGAAGGGCGTCCCCGTGCTCGCCGGCGATTTCCGCGCGGCGGGCACGGGCGGTGACCCTGACGGCGATGGTGACCCCATGCTCATCCTCGCCGACGATCCAGGCGGGTGCTTCACCCTCCCTCTGCCCCATGCCGGTTCTCCACGCCTCTGAGGTTGGCCGCACTGCCGGTGGCGGCGTACGCTTCACCGATGGCTAGCGCAGCGCCGCCATCAGCAGGGTCAGCAGTATCTGCCGGATGATCGACAGGAGCAGGATGGCGATGATCGGTGTGATGTCGATCATGCCCAGGGGCGGTATGATGCGCCGGAGCGGCAGGATGATCGGGTCCGTGATCTGGTAGATGAAAGAGATCAGCGGGTTATACGGGCTGACGTTCAGCCACGACACGATGACCCGGACCAGGATGGCCAGGTTCAGCGCGTAGAACAGAAGGTCGACAAAGGTATACAGCCAGCTCATTCGTTGTTCAGCCCTCCCAGATAGCGGGACTTTTGGTACGCCGCCCAGATGGCCCGCGACAGGACGGTGCGCAGGCCGCCCTTCTCAAGCTGGTACAGCGCTTCCGCGGAGGTGCCGCCCGGCGAGGTGACCTGGTTGCGCAGCTCCGCCGGGTGCAGGTTGGACTGACGCGCATAGGCCACAGAGCCCTGCAGAGTCTGGAGCACGAGCTGCTGGGCCACGCGGCGCGAGAAGCCGAGGTGCACCCCGGCATCGATCAGGGCCTCCATGAAGAGAAAGACGTAGGCGGGTCCGGTGCCGCTGAGAGCAGTGGCCATATCGAGATAGTCCTCGTCGTCGACGGCAATCTCTTCGCCGAGCGCGCGCAGGATCATCTGCGCCTGCTCGCGCTGGCGCGGCCCGACCTCGGAGGTAGATATCCAGACCGACATCCCCTGGCCGATCTGTGCGGGGGTGTTGGGCATGACTCGGACGATCTTGCGGTGCTCCAGCCCTCGGGCGATCGTCTCGATGCGGGCGCCCGCAATGATGGAGAGGACGAGGGCCTCGTTGCGGATGTGCCCGCGCAGCTGCGCAAGGACGGGCGTGAGCACCTGCGGCTTGATGGAGAGCACGACGACTTGGGCCTGCTGAGCCGCCTCAACGTTGTCGGTGGTTGCGGAGATGCCATACCGCTCTGAGAGCTCAGTGCCGCGCTCGGGCCGGGGGTCGCTCGCAACGATCATCTCCGGGAGAACGAGGCGCTGCGACAGCAGCCCCTTGATCATGGCCTCGCCCATGACGCCGGCTCCGATGAAGGCGAGACGGGTATCCTCCAATGCGCTCATGTGTCCTTATCCTGGTTCCTTTCCTCGTTACACTCGCGGGCCAAAGATAGCCCGCCCCAGCCGGATCATCGTCGCGCCTTCCTCGACGGCGACCTCATAGTCGTCGCTCATCCCCATCGAGAGCTCGGGCAAAGCGTGCCCCGGCCACCGGCTGGCCAGGGCATCGCGCAGCTCTCTGAGCCTGCGAAAGACCGGCCGCACCGCCTCGGGATCGGTAGCTAGCGGCGCGACCGTCATCAGCCCGCGCACGTTGAGGTGCGGCAGGCTCAGAATGGCCTCGATCTGAGCGTAGAGTTCCTCCGTCTGCTCCCGGTCATGCGGCCAGCTGCCCGCGGGCAGAC
>JAIMBM010000402.1 GCA_023511475.1 Anaerolineae bacterium | reverse complement strand
GCCTGGGGGAGGGGGACAGGGGGAGGGGGTTCCCCGACGAGCCGGCGCAAAGCCGATCCCGATGGGCGGGGCCAGCAGCAGCCTGCCTCCGTGCCATGCGCTGAACGCGAGCCTGAACAGCTACGGCTTTTCCACTTGTTGACAAGCGGCGCCGTTCGTGGCATAAGGAACGGGTCTCTATCCGGCTCTTTCCGGAGACGCCCCCGCATTCGGCCTCAGGGTGACCACCCGGCGCGGGGGGCGCATGCCGTAAGGTGAAGACCGCGGAGGCGTGCAGTGTCCAGACCACCGAGGTTTGTCATCAAGGTCAGCGGCAGCGACAATCTGGAAAGCGCGTTGACCCACTGTGAGGCGTGGTGCCGTTGCCTGCAGCTCTTCCATCCGGGTGTTATCGTCACGTGTACCGATACCGAGACCCGGCGCACCCTCGAGGAGGAGCAGCTGGCCGCCAGGCGCGCCAGTCTCGGCGGGGAGCTACAATCTTCGTAGCGGGCCGAGGCAGGCGCGACCGGGTCCGCCATCCCGTGTGGGCCTGGCTCAGACGGCGGCCATGACGGCATGAGCACCTGCGGTTGCAGACGGTCCTTCGCGGCCGGCTACGAGGCGCGCTTTGTAGCCGAAGATGCCGGACCTTCGCATGTGGCCGGCGAGGTGCGCGAGGCGCTGAGGGGGCTCTATGGGCCAGAGGCGCGGATCCTCACGACCCCCGTAGCGGGAATCGCGCCCGATCCGCCGGGCAAGTATCGCCTCACCCAGGCGCTGCATCCCCCCGACGCCGACTCTTTCCTTGATGAACAGTACGCTCCGACGGCGCTGCGGGACGAGGGGCCATGAAGCCAGTCGCTGTGCCCGCACCCATCTACCTGCTGGCCGGGCGCCCGGGCGGGCGCCGCGGAGGCGCGGATCCCCTCCTGGTCAGGGCCCTGGCCAGCGCTGGCGTCGCAAGCCCGAGCGTCGCCTACATCGGCGCAGCGAGCGACGATAGCCGCTCCCTCTTCCTCATGCTCGCCGAGCATCTGCGCGCCTGTGGCGCCGGCCCGGTGACCCTGGCACCGCTGGCCGGCCGCCGGACGGCGGTCGACAAGGCCAGGGTGGTACTCGAGGCGGCGGACGTCATCTTTGTCAGCGGTGGGGATGTGGTGGCCGGGATGGCTGTGCTGGTCGAGCGGCAGATCGTGCCCTACCTGCGCGAGCTGTACGAGGCCGGCAAGCCCTTTGTGGGCGTTTCCGCCGGGAGCATCATGCTGGGGCAGCAGTGGATCCGCTGGGAGGACCCGGACGATGACGGCTCTGCCAGCCTCCTCCCCTGCATGGGGCTCGCGCCTCTGACTTGCGATACGCACGGTGAAGCGGATGGCTGGGAGGAGCTGCGAGCGCTGCTGCGGCTCTCGCCTGAAGGGACAATCGGCTACGGCATCCCTGCGGGAGGAGGCCTCCTCGTCCGCCCTGACGGCGCCCTTGAGGCGCTGGGCGCGCCCGTGCAGCGCTTTGCCCGCACAGCGCGTGGCGTGGTGCGGAGGGCGGATCTCAGGCCGGAGGCGTGAAACGTGATGCGTGAGGCTAGAGGTATTGGTGAGGGGGGTTGGCGGGTTCTCGGCCTGTTTTCGTGCCCCTTCGTGCTCCTTCGCGTCCTTTCGCGCTCTCTCGCGCCCTCTGGTGCCTTTCGCGATCCCGGCATTTCGTGGTAGGGGCGGGCCGCGAGCGATGCTGCCATCGGGCAGAAAGAGGCGGACGCCCCGCAACCCCGCAAGCTGCAGGTGCGCCACGTCGGTCGCCCAGCCGCTCGGTATGCGCAGCTTGTGGCGGGCCGGGTCAACGTGTTTCTCCAGCCAACCGTCGGGGCTCAGTCGCCCCACCACTCTGCCCTGCGCGTTGAACACCGGTTGCCCGCCCGCCCCTGTTGAGGTGGACTGGCCATGAAGGCTATTGTCGGTGGCTTTCATGTCCCGCCCGAGTCCCGCCGTGCTCCCGGCGCGCTTTGCCGTTTGTGTCATCGCTGCACCTCCTGCCGCTGCGGGCGCTCGTGCGTCCCCGCGTGCCCCGCCTGTAGCCGACGACAGTTGTGCAACTCGCCGAGCACTGCCCGCTGCAGCAGCACCTCGACCTGCCAAGGCAAGTGCCTGCGCTCACGCGTCGCCGATTCCGCGAGTCTCCCTCTTGTGTCCGTCTCCAGCTCGAGCCTCATACGCATAAGAATACCCTCCTCTCACAGCGCTGAGAGGAGGGTATCACAGAAAGAGCGGACAATAACAGGGCAGAAAGCGGGTTCAGGTTTGTTCGAGCAGGTCTTCCCAGTTCTCGAACCCAAAGCGTCGGCACCAGCGCCGCAGCGTGCGCGCGTCGACCTCGCCTGCCAGATGCTCAGCTACCCGTTCCTGCGAGGGGTGGATACCCTTCTGACGCAGTGAGGCAATGATTGCACGGATGGTCTGAAGGAAGGCGTCTCTATCGCGAAACGTGCCTGTTCCGTGGGGTCTGCCCCGAATTCGCTCGCCAAGAATTGCTCTGCGGTACCACCTCTCGAGTGCGTACACATCCTCCGAGAGGAGGCGATACTCACCCTCGATGATAACCGCACTGTCTGTAACTGGTAGCTGGGAGGCTCTTCTCGCATCTTTCGCAAGAGCTCGATGTGCGCCCTCAACTCCTCACTGGAAGCATCAGCAGGGGGCCGTGGTGGATACCGTTGCTCGACTAGACCCAGGAACCACAGCGTTGCGGACTTGCCTGTCGTCTCGGACTCTCTCCTGCGAACTGCGGCGAGTCCTACCAGCGCGTAGTCGTCCTCCAAGATCGGCGACGCAAACCAGTCATGCGGCAAACCCTCGCGTGTACACCATTCAAGTATGCTCCGCACTCCGACAGGCAACGGCCAAGCGGTGTGATACCAGTGGTCCTACTCGTTGCGGACGACAAACCTCGCATCCGCAAACATTTCAGTGGACGCCAGCGCGATGTCATAGCACACATGGTCCGGAGGATCACTGCTTGCCCCTCGGAGCCAGTCGCCGCAATCGGGTTCCCCAGACCGGCTCTTGAAGCATGGTATTCCGAGAAGCATGGAAAAGACCACCTTTCCCAACCGGGATCGCCAGACTTTGCCCGTCAGCTGCCCACGCCCGTTGGCCGAGCTTCGGGTGCTGCCGACATCGCGGGGCATTCGCCCTATTCCCTGCTGCTCTCGGTCCGCTCGCGCACCTGTGGCCCTTCGTGCAGAAACCACCACCACCGACGACGGTCTGTATGCCGCGGATGGGGAAGCATCTGTGCTACGATGCTATGCTTTTGGACCAGCACCGAATCCGTCCTCTCCACTCGGCCGCGATCTTCCGGTGAGAGACCAATCCAGCCATCCTCAATGTCATCGCGAGCAATCAGGATCAGTTGTACGGGCACGTCATAGTACTCGTCGTCTTCCAGGAGACGCACCAGGTGCACGTACTGATTGACGGCTTTTGCCAGCATCGCTGCATCCACGCTCAACCTCCGCCGTTTCCGCCGGGCGCCTGACCGGGTGCAGTCGGGATCGAATCGCGCTTGTGGGAGTGACAAAACGCTTTCCACCTTAAGCACCCAGCAGAGTCTACTCCCTTTGTGCCAACTCCGCAAGCGACTCGCTCATGTGTTCTGGCAGGACTCGAGCCCGTGCAGGGCATCCTGGGCGTGCACCCTCGAGGAGCGAGCCTCGTACCCCGACGATGCTAGGAGACTCGCCTCAGAGCAGGTTTTCCACGGGGGTGTCCTTCGCATGGGCTGCCCTCAGGTCCTCTTCCGCCGAGCGCAGGTAGCGCGGAGCCAGTCCGAATGGCCAGGAGGTGCTGTGGGCTCACCAGGTCCGCACCGGCGCGCAGCGCCCCGACCTTGGCCAGAGCCGAATTGACATAGGCTCCCGTCGCTTTGGCGAGCGGCGGGACCGAGTGGACACCGTTGCGTTGCCAGCTGCTGACGACGAGTCGGCAGCCTTCCTGGTCCGCGGTTTCGCCGAGGTACGAACCCCACGGCCACGCCGCGATGGCCACCCGGGCAGTGTCCAGCGCGGGCGCGACACCCATCGAGCCGTAGCCGAGGTAGACGATCGGTCGCAG
>JAIMBM010000401.1 GCA_023511475.1 Anaerolineae bacterium | reverse complement strand
CACGATGGGTGATCCTGCCGGAATAGGACCCGAGCTTGTGGCGAAGGTTCTCGCCGACCCCGGGGTCTGGCAGGAATGCCGCCCCGTCGTCATTGGCGACCCGGAAGTCATGGCCAATGCAGCGGCGCTGGCCAATGCCCCTATGCGGCTGTACACTGTGGATAGTGTGCATTCTGCCACTCTGTCATTCCCGGAAATCGCGATTATCCCGCCCGCTGGCTTGAGGGTCGGCGAGGTTCCGGTGGGACGAGTTGATCCAGCTATGGGGCGAGCCGCAGGTCTGTGCCTGACCGAGGCCATGAGGCTGGCGACAAGGAGAGAGGTTGATGGGCTTCTCTCTGCGCCCGTGAACAAGCAAGCGCTCTATCTTGCGGGCTACCACTATGCGGACGAGTTGGAGTTACTTGCCCATCTGGCACAAGTTGAGTCGGCGTACATGGCCGCCGTTTTTGGGCCGGTCTGGACGGTGTGTGTCGCCAACCACATTCCTTTCCGCCAGGTAGTCGAGCACGTGAAATGCAGCCGGATAGTGGGATGTGTGAACCGCCTGCACGAGTTGTTGGCAGCGGTAGGGCGCGTGGAGCCGAAAATCGCTGTGGCCGCTCTCAATCCACATGGGGGCGAAGGGGGACTGTGCGGCCGAGAGGAGGTTGACGAGATTGAGCCCGCGGTCGTGGCTGCCCGCGCTCAGGGGCTGAGCGTCTACGGGCCGGTGCCAGCAGACACGGTGTTCGCTCGCGCCCTGCGTGGCGAGTTTGATGGCGTCGTGTGCATGTACCACGATCAGGCAGGCATTGCCCGCAAGCTTCTTCCTTCGAAGGAAAGCGCCACACTCTTCATCGGGCTTCCGGTGCCTTGTGGCACTACCTCACATGGCACCGCTTTTGACTTGGCAGGAAAAGGCATCGCGGATGCCACGAGCCTTAGAACTGCACTGCACTACACGGTGCTACTTGCGCGAGGCCGCACGTGACGCACTGCGACGCGGCGCTACTGCAAAATCGTTACTGCGCCTCACGTAGAGTCGCCGGACCGCTCTGACGCAATCTGAGCGACCCCGCTACCATCTCAGCCATGCGGCGTGCGAGACACCTCCTCCTGCTTCCCCCGCGATGCGCCACACGGTGTGGAGCTCTGCAACCCCTGCTGTGTAGCTGAGCGGTCGACTTTGCTGAATCCCGATCGGGCGACCGTGCAGACCCGCCACCCCTCATCCCGCACGCATTTGGGCAGCGCGCCTGAACTCGGTATAATATGGGCGGTCGGATGTTTGCGTCCGATCGGTTCTGGCACCCAAACCCAGTTCGCTACTCAAGGGGGAAGCGCGACCGTCATGGGCAGGCGGACCAGGGGGCAGATCGAGGCGGCCATCAGCAAAGCCGTCGTCCAGTTCGAGGTGGAGCAGATGGGGCGCGGGCCCGCCGATGTGCGCACCTATGTCATCGGCGATGCTATCTTTGTGCGGCTCAAGGGCATGCTCACCCCGGCGGAGCGCCAGCTGGCGCAGACCGAAGAGGGCCGCACCCTCATCAAGGACCACCGGCGCGAACTGGTCGAGGCCTCTCGCCCTGCCCTGCAGGCTGCCATCGAGGAGATCACCGGCAGCAAGGTCATCAGCCTGTTCACCGATATCAGCACCGAGACCGGTGAGCGCATCATCGTCCTGACCATGGCGGATGACGCCAGCAAGTGGCTGGCTTGACGAGGGCGTCCCGATCTGCTATTCTAGTCTCTAGCTAGCGCACGGCAGACGGGGCGGAGAATAGCCTGCCTCCAGGGAGTGACAGGGGCAGGGGATTAGCCGCATGGTAGGCCGGCATTCGTCTCGCGTAGCTGGAGACGGGTGCCGGTGTCTTTTGTGTGAGGCTTGTCAGTATCTGAAGGAGGGTGTCATGTCCGGAACGCCGCTCGAGCGATGGGTAGACGAGGTCGCAGCGATCACCCAGCCCGATCGCATCGTCTGGTGTGATGGCTCCGACGAGGAGGCGCAGCAGCTCTATGAGCAAGGCCTCGCCGAGAAGACCTTCTACCGGCTCAACCAGAAGGCGTACCCCGGCTGCCACCTGCACCGCAGCCATCCGAGCGACGTTGCCCGGACCGAACATCTGACGTTCATTTGCTCGCGGCGGCAGGAGGATGCCGGGCCGACGAACAACTGGATGTCGCCGGAGGAAGCCCGCGCCAAGACCTTGCCGCTCTTCCGTGGCGCCATGAAAGGGCGGACGATGTACGTCCTGCCCTACATCATGGGGCCGGCGGGCTCGCCCTTCAGCAAGATCGGGGTTGAGGTGACCGACAGCGGCTATGTGGCTGTAAGCATGCGAATCATGACGCGCCTGGGCAAAGTGGCGTTGGAGCAACTCGGCAACTCGGAGGATTTCTGCCCCGGCCTGCACTCGCTGGGCGACCTGAGCCCCGAGCGCCGCTTCATCCTGCACTTCCCGGAGGAGCGGACCATCTGGAGCGTGGGGTCGGGCTATGGCGGCAATGCGCTCCTCGGAAAAAAGTGCTTCTCCCTGCGCATCGCAAGCTGGATAGGCCGACAGGAGGGCTGGCTCGCCGAGCACATGCTGATCCTCGGGCTGGAGGACCCGAGCGGTCAGGTCTCGTACATCGCCGCCGCATTCCCCAGCGCCTGCGGCAAGACTAACCTGGCCATGCTGCTCTCGCCCCTCGCGGACCGGGGCTACCGCGTCTGGACGGTTGGCGATGACATCGCCTGGCTGCGCATCGGCCCGGATGGGCGCCTGTGGGCGGTCAACCCCGAGACCGGCTTCTTTGGCGTGGCGCCGGGGACGAGTGATCGCACCAACCCCAACATGATGGCTGCCATCAGGCGGAATACGATCTTCACGAATGTCGCCATGACGCAAGATGGCCTGCCGTGGTGGGAAGGAATCAATGGCACAGGGCCCGATTCCCTCATCGACTGGCGAGGGAACCGCTGGAGTCCCGGAAGCGACAAGGCCGCCCACCCGAACTCGCGCTTTACCGTGCCCGCACCCAACTGCCCGAGCATGTCGCCGCACTGGGAGGACCCGCAGGGTGTGCCGATCTCGGCGATCATCTTTGGCGGCCGCCGTGCCCATGTGGCGCCGCTGGTGTACCAGTCCTTCAACTGGCAGCATGGTGTCTTTGTCGGCGCCGGCATGGCCTCCGAGACGACGGCGGCTGCGATCCATGCGGTCGGCGTGACCCGCCGCGACCCGATGGCGATGCTGCCGTTCTGCGGCTACAACATGGGCGACTACTTTGCACACTGGCTTCGCATGGGCGAGCGGCTGTCGCGTCCGCCGCTGATCTTCCATGTGAACTGGTTCCGCACCGACGAGAGCGGCCGGTTCCTCTGGCCGGGGTTCGGCGAGAACGTCCGTGTGCTCAAGTGGATCGTGGAGCGCGTGCAGGGCAAGGCGGATGGCGCCGAGACGCCCATCGGATTTGTCCCAACCCCAGGCTCGCTCGACCTGGAGGGCCTGGACCTGCCGCCTGAGACGATGGAAGAGTTGCTGTGGGTCGATCGGGATGCCTGGCAGCAGGAGCTGGCCGAGCAGAAGCGGTTCTTTGAGCAGTTCGGCGAGCGCCTGCCGCAGGAGATCTGGCAGGAGCACGCTGCCCTTGCCGCCCGGCTGGGCGTGTCGTAGAGAGCGGCTGGGTGCACCCCTGCGCGACGATCCCTCGTCGCCCCCACCCCCAACCCCCTCCCCAGAGCGCCCGCGGGCGCTCTGGGGAGGGGGCATTCCGCCAACATTTGCCCGTGCTCCCCCGTCGGGGCTTCAGGGGCGGACAGCTTGCCCCGCAGGCGGGGCCAACGCATTCGAGGGGCAGTGCCCCATCCCCCCGGGGCATTCCCCTCGAGTTTGGCCTTTTGGCGGTTATGGTGAAGCCCTGCGGCATCGTGTGCCCAGGAGGGCTCCACAGCTAGCGGGCGCCGTGTGCTGGCCATACTACATGTAGGGGGCTCCTCCAAAAGGCCAAACGCAAGGGGTTAAGCCCCCCTACCCCCTTCCCCACCGCACAAGCGGCGGGGAAGGGGGCGTTTCTTTCCTGTAAGGGGGCTGTCTCTTATACACAAAT
>JAIMBM010000400.1 GCA_023511475.1 Anaerolineae bacterium | reverse complement strand
CATTAACACTGTCCATCCCTGCGTGATAGATACGGACCTCCTGCGCGAGCGCTACGGCGACGCCGAGAAACGCGCCTTGCTGGCTGCGCAGGTGCCGGTCGGCAGGCTGGGGCGGCCTGAGGACATCGGGGCCCTAGTGGCCTACCTGTGTTCAGAGCTTGGCAGCTTTATCTGCGGTCAGTCTATCCTGGTCGATGGCGGCCGTACTCTCTGGCGGCAGTAGCGGCCGAGCTCCATTCCTGCGCCTGCGATTGCGAACAGGCCGGCGCCAGGGTTCGGATATTGGCGGCGAGTCGTCGCTTGTGTCGCGGTGTGCATTGGCCCCTGGGCTTTCCCTTCGACTCTGCGTCGGTGAACCGAGCACAGCGAGGCGTTTCTGCCTCCAGTTCGGCCCTTCAGACTGGCAGCGTCCCACGCGAACGGCCGCGAGAAGGCTTCCGTGCCGGGCAGACGGTCAAGCGGCGTCTAGCACAATCCTGAAAAAGAGCCTGTTATGAACTAAAGGGGTCGATTCCAGTAGCCTCCAGTGGTGTTGTGACCAGCAGGTCGTAACATGTTCAGGAAGGCAACCATTCTCGGACGCCGCAATTCCTAGTGCAGGGTCAACAGAGCTACTCGGTAATGTGCTATAATGTCGGGAATTAAGACTCCTGTTTATGTGCGTCCACTGACGGACGCCGAGCGCCAGGTCTTGGAGGCGGGCCTGCGCTCGTCAGATGCTTTCACCCTCCGCCGTTGCCAGATCGTGCTTTCCACCGCCTCTGGCAAACGAGCGCCGCACATTGCCAAGGAACTGCACTGTGACGCGGACACGGTCCTGAACGCCATCCATGCGTTCAATGCTCGTGGCCTCGACGCCCTGACCCGAGAATCCAGCCGACCACATAAGACCGCGGATGTCTTCGACGCGGAAAGTTCTGAGGGCTTGCCCATCTTGCTGCACCAGAGCCCACGGCAGTTTGGCAAGGACAGTAGCGTCTGGACCCTGGACCTGCTAGCCGACGTCAGTTTCGAACGGGGGCTGACGCCTCGCCGGGTCAGCGGCCAGACGATCAGCAACGTCCTGCGCCGTCTCGGAGTTGCCTGGCAGCGCCAAACGATGGATCACCAGCCCTGATCCCGAGCATGCGCGAAAAAACGGCGCGGGATCGGCTGCTGAGGCTCGCTCAGAGCCGTCCGGACTGGGTTGTCGGGTTCCGAGATGAGACTTGGTGGAGCCGTTACGACCAACCCGCGGTGCATGCCTGGACCGAGCCGAATGAGCCGCTGCGTCTGGTCCAGCAGCCGATCCCGGATCATGACAAGGAGCCCAAGGCGTTGGCCTGTTACGGCTTGTTGGTAACCTGCCCCGCGGGCTGGTCTGAGACCGCAGACCAGGTTTGGTTGCGGTTCGTGAAGGGCCGGCCGGTCAGTGGCATCACAACCCAGTACCTGAGCTGGTGCTGTAACAAGCTGCAAGCCACAGGCAAGAAGGTGTTGCTTCTGATCTGGGACAACGCCCCATGGCATGTGAGCAAGGCCGTACGAGAGTGGATTCGCGAGCACAATCGAGAGGTGAGGCGTAGTGGCACAGGCGTGCGGATAGTCTCCTGCTATCTGCCCACGAGGAGTCCGTGGCTGAATCTGATCGAGCCGCGCTGGGCTCATGCGAAGCCCAAGGTTGTGGAACCCAAGCGGACACTGGGCGCTCGCGAACTGGCGGACCGGGTTTGCAGCCACTTCGGTTGCACGCATGAACCACATCTCGCCTTACCCGAACCAGTCCCTTGATTCTGCACTAGACCTTGCGGCTGGGCCTGGGCAAGAACCACAGACTGACCTGTTTCGGTTCAGTGCCGGCTGCGGATGCACCTGCCCGTCAGGCAGGATGCCCTTGGGGTGCAAGTAGTCGACCCGGCGGCCCACGCTTGAGCGCACGCTGCACCGCCCATCCGCGTCGTGCCCATGAGGGCACCGGATTCGGGGGCCTGCCTTCCGCCGACGCAGGACAGCCACGGGAGAGATACAGTAGGCTCGTGTCGCAAGCCGCCCAACACGCACACTGTGCAGTTTGCTGCGGCCTGCGGGGGGTACCACCCCAGGGAGGAGCTGACATTCATTCGCGACTCCAGCAGAGTGAGCAATAACCCAGTAGGGATGGAAACAGGATGCGAGCACCCCGCTGGCCGACGTCCTGCTTGCTGGTGGAACTGGTTGTATTGTAGTGCAGTTGCTGAATCCACGCAAGGCGGTCTCTACGGCCTGGACGCAGGCTTGTGCGTGCAGTTGATGAAGACCCCTGGCTCCCAACACCCCCACCTCAGGTGTTTACCCTTCCCCAGGCGGACGCGGCCGCCTGCATGGCCGTCGTCTTGCCCGTGCTGGTCAGCCCCGAGTAGTGGACCGTGAAGCCGCCCCCGCCGATGCGCGCGATGAGGGGGGCGGCCAGGGATGCGTAGAGCCCGATGCGGATCCGCGGGTAGGGCAGGATCCGGTGGTAGAGCCCGTCGCGCCATCCTTCGAGGGATCCGCCCTCGGTGAAGCCCTCCAGCAGCCGCCGCTCGCCGGCCCCCGGCGGCCGCACCGTGATCGGCGGCTGGCCGCTCTCGGCGCCGGGCGGATCGTCCGTCAGCGTCCGGCGGCCGAGCACGAAGCAGCGGCGCCCGTCCCCGAGCGCGCGCCAGCCGAGCGAGCGCACGGCGACGCCCTCGGGGAGGGCGTGGAGGTTCGCCTGTTCCATCGTCGCCAAGTAATGGATCACCTCCCTGGCTGTTTCAGACGTCACGGGCACGTCCTGGTCGGCCAGCTGGAGGATCTTCCGGCTGTCCGCGAGGATGGACCGCTCCGCCTCGACCGTCTTCCATGTGCCGTTCCGCCGCACGGCCAGCGTCAGCTCCCAGGCGTCCGCGTCGGGGTCGTGCCGGCGGGCGACGGGGAGGATCACGGCGGGCAGCACCGGCTTCGTGAAGTCTGGGAGTTCGGCCACCGTCTCCCAGTCCGGCGGGCCGTCCTCGCGCCCCGGCGGTCGCCGGGCCGAGAGGGCGTAGGGCTTGGGGAGGATGAGCCCCGGCGGCATGTCCGGCGGGACCTGATCGCGCAGGATGTCCGCCACGAGCGTAGGCCCTCCCTGTCCCACCGCTGCGGCCGCGGCGTCCTGGGCGGCCCTGTGGCGCCTGGCGGCGTCCAGGACCTCCTTGCGCACCTGCGACCGGCTGATGCCGAGCTTTCCGGCGAGGGCCTTCATCGCGGCGGCGTAGGGCACCTCGCCGCGCAGGGAGACGATGGCGGCCAGGTCCTCGACGATGGCCGCCACCGCGTCGGGGTCCGGCTGGTCAGGAAGCGCCTCGATCCGGCGGAGGATCGTGCCGTCTTCCACATCCGGGTCACGGCCGGCGTCCTCCGTGCGGTCGCCGTCCCCGGCGGGGCCGGCGCCCTGCGCGTCCTCCGGCAGCCCGTCCAGCACGGCCGCCGCTTCCGCCCTGAGCGCTTCCGCCCACGGGGCGTCCTCCAGCTCTCGCAGCGCCCGGCGGAGGGCCTTGGCGTCGACGGGCTCCCCGGCCTTGGCCCGCTCCAGGAGCTGTCTGGTTGCACGGGCCAGGATGGCCAGTCTATCATTAATCTGGTTTGCCACCGCGTCCGCCGAGCCGACGGCGGGCGTCTCCGTCTCATGGGCCACGCCCCGTCACCTCCCCCCTCCTGCGGCGGCCGCGCGCCGCCTCCCATCTGCCAGCCGCCAGGGCAGCCGGCTGCGGTGGTGGCGCTTGCGGCCCGGCGGAGCCGCCATCAGCCACCTCAGCGTCGCCTGAATCTCGCTGTCGAGGGCGGCCAGGAGCGCCCGCCCCCACGCTGCCCAGTCGGCCTCGTCCCATTGAAGCAGCTCCGCCGGCCCGGGCCAGGGCAGGCCGGCGTCCTCCGCCACGGCTGGCGCCGGCCGCCCGCCGAGCAGGGCCAGCGCCCGCTGCATCTCGCGGAGCCAGAGGACCCTGGCAGTCACGGCGTCGTGCAGCGCCCGCGCCGTGCGCGGATCCTTGGCGGCCGCCCGCTCCTTGTCTGCGGCGTCATCGACCAGCGACAGCAGGACGACGATCCCAGTGCCGCGCCAGACCGCGCGCCCCCCGCGCAC
>JAIMBM010000040.1 GCA_023511475.1 Anaerolineae bacterium | reverse complement strand
CTGAATGGGGGAGGGGGCGGGGTGGGGGCAAACTCCGCACAGAGAACTGGGGCTGCCAGCATGCGGCTCGCAGTCACCGATTGACAGCCTTCAGGCTTTACTCTACAATCGCCGCAAGTGGGGGCGGGCGGAGCTGAGGAGCAATATCCGTGGGCAACATCCGGGATGCGATCGCGACACTGACGGCAGGCCGCGACCTGACCGAAGAAGAGGCATTCGCGGCCATGTCGCTGGTCCTTGAGGGAGGCGCTACTCCGGCACAGACCGGTGCGTTTCTGACGGCGCTGCACATGAAGGGCGAGACGGCCGCAGAGATCACCGGCTGTGCGCGGGCGATGCGGCGCCTCGCCCGACCCGTGCTGCCCAACCGCAGGGACCTCGTGGACATATCCGGCACCGGCGGTGATCAGCCCGGAACCTTTAACATCTCCTCGGTGGCAGCCTTTGTTGTGGCGGGCGCAGGCGTGGCGGTGGCCAAGCACGGCGCCCGCTCCATGTCCCAGCGCTGTGGCAGCGCCGACCTCCTCGAGGCGCTGGGCGTCAATCTGAGTTTGTCGCCTGAGCAGGTCGCGGCCTGCATCGACACCGTGGGGATCGGTTTCCTCTTCGCTCCTCTGCTGCACCCCGCGCTGGCGCACGCGAGCCGTGCCCGTGCCGAGATCGGTCTGCACACCGTGTTCGACGTGCTCGGCCCGCTGACCAACCCTGCCTCGGCGCCCGCGCAGGTCGTGGGCGTGTACTCGGCTGCCCTGACCGAACTGGTAGCGCAAGCCCTAGGCGCGCTGGGCAGCCGGGCAGCACTCGTCGTGGCCGGTGCCGACGGCATGGACGAGTTCTCGACCACGGGTGTGAACAAAGTGAGCCGCCTGGACTCGAGTGGCCTCTCGACCTTTGCTCTCGACGCCCTCGAGCTCGGGCTGCCACGCGCCCGCGTCGCCGACCTGGCAGGGGGCACGCCGCAGACCAACGCGGCTATTGCCCGGGCCATCCTCGACGGGGAGAAGGGTCCGCGACGGGATATTGTCTTGCTCAACGCCGCTGTGACCCTGCTGGTGGCCGGTCTGACGAGCGACCTCGGAGAGGCCCTTGCACTGGCAGCGCAGGCGATCGACGACGGTCGGGCGCGTCGCAAGCTTGAGGAACTGATCGCCTTCAGCCGTTCCTTCTCGGGCTAGACTGAGAAAGCAGCGCCCCCGACTGACCGGCGGGTGCCGTGCCTTCGTTCGGGCTGTGGCGGGCACAAGTGACCCGCCACAGCCCTTGCCTGAGTCGGCTGTGCCATCGCTGGCTTGCATATGTGAGCGTGGCAGGAGCGTCCCACGGAGCAACCTTCAGGGATGCCCGGGGTTACACGGTGTAGGTGCTGGTGGAGGGATTCAGGACAGGTGTGGTGCCCATGACGCGGATGCGATTGATCGTAAACCCTGCGGCAGGACGCGGCTATGCCATCCGGACGGCCGAGTACGCCCGCCGGCTGCTTGAGGGCCTCGGCGCCGCCTTTGACCTGGTGCAGACCGGGGCGCCAGGGGACGGAATACGCCTGGCGGAGGAGGCAGCCCGGGAGGGCTGCAACCCGGTCGTCGCCGTCGGGGGCGATGGGACGGTCCACGAGGTCCTCAACGGGCTGGTCCGCGCCCACGATAATGGAGGCCCCATAGGCACGCTCGGGGTGATACCGGCCGGCTCGGGGAATGACTTTGACTACATGTTCAGAGCGAAAGATGGGCTCGCAGGCGCCTGCCGTCGCCTCGCCGAAGGCAAGACGCGCCTGATAGACGTCGGCCGCATCGACGATCGCTACTTCGCCAACGCGGTCGGCATCGGCTTTGACGCGGCCGTCAATATCGTGTCCCGCAAGTACCGCCGGCTGCGGGGGCTGCTCCTCTATCTGCTCTCGGCGCTGGAGACCATATTCGTCTACTACAAGGCGCCGACGGTGTGCGTGAACTATGATGGCACCGAGGTTCGGGGGAAGATGCTGCTCGTCTCAGTAGGCAACGGGCGGCGCATCGGCGGAGGGTTCATGCTCACGCCTTCGGCAGAGGTCGACGACGGGGTGTTTGATCTGTGCCTGGCGCGGGAGGTGAGCCGGTTGGAGATCCTGCGGCTCATACCCCACGTGATCCGCGGGACCCACGTGAACAAGCCGCCGGTCACCATGGTGCGTGCACACAAGATCGTGGTAACCTCGGACGGGGGCCTTCCCTCGCATGTCGACGGGGAAATCTATACCCTCGACGCGCATCGCCTCGAGATGGAGGTTCTGCCACAGCGGTTGCGCGTGGTCTGCGGGTAACGTCGCGCGGTGCCCCGCGCGCGGCGCGAGCGCGCAGCTATCCCTCCCGAGACACCAGCCTCAGCGCAAGGTCGCGGAGCGCCTCCCGTGCCGGGCTGGGCGTGGCCGCGCTCTCAAGCGCGGCGAGCGCCCGCTGCGTGTGCAGCGAGGCGAGCTCCTCGGCGTGCTTTCGCGCTCCGGCCTCGTCAAGACAGCGCAGGACGGCCTCGATATCCGCCTTGCGGCGGATTGGTCGCGAGAAGAGCCCGGCAAGGCGCGAGTCCCCCCGGCTCTCCAGGTACTCCTGGGCGTAGAGAATCGGCAACGTCTTCTTCCGGTTGCGGATGTCATCCGCAACGGGCTTGCCGGTGACGGCAGGGTCGCCCCAGATTCCCAGTATGTCATCGATGATCTGGAAGGCAAGCCCAAGCTCGTGGCCGAACGACCGGAAGCCGCTGCTCGCACTGCCAGCCCCCCCGACGAGTGCGCCGGTCTCAGCGGCGCAGGCCAGAAGCGCAGCTGTCTTGCCCTCGATCATCCGCAGGTAGCTATCGAGCGACACCTGCGCCCGGCTCTCAAAGGCGATATCCAGGTGCTGCCCCTGGCAGAGGGCCAGGCTCGTCTCCTCGATGCAGCGCACCACCCGGAGCACTGTCGGCAGGGGGACGCCGACATCCGCGAGGCCTAGGACGGCACGGCGGGCCAGCGAGAACATGGCATCGCCGGCGTTGATCGCCTTGGGCACGCCCCACAGGGCCCAAACGGTCGGACGGTGACGGCGCGTCCGGCTGGCATCTTCGATGTCGTCGTGCAGCAGCGAAAAGTTGTGGATGAGTTCGAGGCCAGCCGCGAGGGGCAGAGCCGAGCGCCAGTCTCCACCCGCAGCCTCACAGGAGAACAGGCAGATCAGCGGGCGGACCCGCTTCCCTCCCGGTGCAGCGACAGGTTGAAAGCTCTCGTCCACCCACCCGAGGTGGTAGCGCATCATACCGTAAAAGTCGGCCAGCTCGGGTGAAGGGGTGACGAAGACGTCCCGGAGGGTGGCGTCCAAAGCCTCGAGGTACGGCCGAAGGTCATGCGCCATGGCTCTCTCCCCCCGCCGACTCAGGGGAGCCTGCAGGCGCCAGCGGAGCGCGCCGCAGGTCCGCAACCGTCCTAGATCCGGTCAGGAAGGCGGCGAGCCGCAGCTCTGCGAGGAGCTGCTCGAGCCGCTCGATCACGGCCTCTGTCGACACGGTGGCAGGTCTGAGCAGCGGAAGCGCAAGGCCGGCCAGATCAGCCCCGAGTGCCAGGGCCTTGGCTACCTGCAGGCCGTCCCGCACCCCACCCGAGCCGATGATCGTACGCTCGGGGCCTGCGGCGAGCCGTGCCCCGCGGATCGCCTCGGCCGTTGGGATACCCCACTGCTCGAAGGCCGCCGCGAGCCGCACATGGGCTTCGCCGGGCCGTCGATAGGCCTCCACCCGGCTCCAGCAGGTCCCGCCGGCACCGGCCACGTCCACAGCCGAAACACCTGCATCGAAGAGGGCGCGGACCACCTCCGGCGAGAGCCCCCACCCGACCTCCTTGGCGATCACCGGCACGCCAAGCCCATGGCAGATGTGGGCGATCTTGGGTAGAAGCGTGCGAAAGTTGGCGTTGCCCTCGCTCTGGAGGTACTCCTGAAGGGGATTGAGGTGCAGCACGAGGCCGTCGGCCCCGATCATCTCGACGGCGCGGCGACACTCGTCGAGCCCGTACCCATAGTTGAGTTGCACGGCGCCAAGGTTGGCGAGGAGGATGATATCCGGCGCAACATCTCGCACATGGTAGGTAAGGGCGAGGGTCGGCTCTTCGATGGCAGCACGCTGCGACCCAACGCCCATGGCCAACCCGAGCCACTGGGCGGCGCCGGCAAGGCGGCGGTTGATCTCGCCGGCCAGGGGCGTCCCCCCGGTCATCGGCGAGATGAGCAGAGGCGCACGTAGCCGGCGTCCGAGGAAGGTGGTGCTGAGGTCAACGTCCTCGGGAGCCAGCTCCGGCAGGGCCCGGTGGACGAGCCGGTAGCGCTCGAATCCCGCCGTCACGCCTCGAAAGGCGACGTCCTCGTTCAGACAGATGTTGATGTGATCGATCTTGCGTTGTCCAAGCATCGCCGTCTACTATAGCGGGCGGCGATAACGATGTCAAACGGCGGGCACGGTCGGGCGATGCCCGGAGGCCCTCAGGTCCGACCCTCTGGCATGCCTTCCCGCATGCAGCGTGGGAGGGGTGGGTCAGGCCCGCAACCTCTGCCCCACAGACCGCCTTGCCTCAGCGCTCCGACCCCATCCCCCTACGCCCTCACAAACATATCCTGCAGCTCCGCCGGGAGCTGGCTCACCACGTCCCGCCATTCACCCTCGGACACGGCCTCCTTCAGCACCGAGAAGACGCCCCGCGTCACATTCGCCGCGTGCTGCCACTCCTCAAGGTCCAGGTCGCTCTGAATGCGGGAGATGAACGTATCCATGTCCATCTCCTGCGGAGGCCCCGTCCGCCGACGGATAAAGTCACCCAGCTCGGTAGGCAGCTGGCTGGCCATGTCGTTGGCCTCATCGTCGGTGATCCGATCGGCCAGCGCCGCCAGAACGGACCGCGTCGCCGTCTCGGCCTCCTCGATGTCCGCCAGGCCGAGGCGATCGCGCACCTTTCGGTAGAACTCGAGAGCTGTCATCGACTCCTCACCTCGATTTCCCTGCGGGGGGCTCGTCCGAGTAGCTGCGCCGCCGTATCCTCTGGGCTGCGACGGCTAGGCCGACGGCTGAAACACGCGTGCCATCGATGCCGCCAGGGCCAGCAGGTCTGCTCGCAGCTCAGCGCGCCACCGCTCATTCCGCAGCGCCGCCGCAGGATGGTAGGTCACGAAAACCGGGATCTCTTGGGCCGTCAGGTTATAGTCCCGCCGCCAGACCCCGTGGTCCTCCGTCATCTTGACCCTGTCCGCCAGCAGCGCCTCTGCTGCAGTGGACCCGAGCACCACAATGCCGAGAGGCTGAAGCAACTCGATCTGTCGCGCCAGATACAGGGTCGTGCAGATCGCCACCTCGTCCACGCGGGGAGTCCGGTTCCCCGGCGGACGGCACTTCACAACGTTTGTGAAAAAGGCCGCATCCGGCTCGAGCCCCGCGGCGCTCATCTCGCGCCTCAGAAACGACCCCGCCGGCCCCACGAAGGGCCTCCCCGTCGCGTCCTCCCGGTCGCCGGGCGCCTCACCCAGCCAGAGCAACTCGGGGACCAGCGGCCCCTCGCCGGGAACCGCGATACGCCGGGATCCGCTCAGCCGACACTGCTCACAGACCCGAACCTCTGCGGCGATCTCCTCGAGCCGGGATCGGCGCTCCTCGCCCCTCAGCACACGTCAGTTCCTCCTTCTCCCGCGCGCAGCCAGCCAAAGCGCTCTGGATCGTGCACGACGGCGCTGTACAGGGGCCGCTCCAGCTCGACGCCAAGCTGCGAAGCTTCGACAGGCGCATCCCTCAGGGGCGGCACGAGCGGCTGCTCATAGCGCGGGTTCGGCACTGCCCGCGGCCTGCGCCCCCGCGCTACAATATAATAGGCAGCCCCCTGCATCCGGTCATAGGCCCGATAGGCAGGCCAGGAATCGGCGGCGGCCAGATTGGAGAGCAGGAGGGGCCCCTGACCCGTATTGGCCACGACCACGCCGTACCCCGCCGGGACGACCACCTTGTCGCCAGCTGCCGCCTCGATCCAGCGAACATCTGTCAACCGCGTCGCCTCCCGCCACTCTCCGCCCTGCTGGATCGCCTTCTGCAGCAAAAAGACCGCCCTGCCGTACAGAACCCCATAGGCCTCGGGGCTGCCGACACCGTCGGCCAGCGCCTCCCGATGGCCGTGGGTCTTGACATACTCCCTCCCGATCCTGCCAGGACGCAAGAGGAGCAGACTGTGCCGCAGACCCTGCTCCCGGTAGACGCCGACGTCGGCCGGGAGGACCACGTCGCGGAAGGTCCAGTAGAGCACCTCCGGCGCGACTGCCCCCGGCTCCAGAAGAACCTCACGTGCCGCCTCCAGCGACTGCGGCTCGCCCCTCAGCATCCCACCCGGCTGAGCCAGAACCATGGTGCCACGGGCCACGTCCAGCCACAGCGGCAGGCCCGAGATCCGGGAGAGGTCCTCCATACCCCGTGGCGGGCCATAGCCTGCCCGTCGCGCACCCTCTGCATCGGCAGCACCTGCACCGGTCCGACACCACGCGAGGGCGGGCTCGTCAGTGGTAATCGGGCAGATCGTCCACGGCTCGGCGGTCGACGGCCAGGGTGACACCGCTCTCCTCATCGCTCCTCTCAACCCACTCGATCGGCACGGCCTTGTCGCCCGCGCGCTCAGGCCCCCTGCGGATCACCAGATGCGTGGCGACACCTGTTGCCGGGTCGGCCACCACCTCGTCCACCCGGCCGACCATCTGCCCATCGCGCGCCCGCACCGGCAGCCCCTCGCGCAGCACCTCCGCGACATCCGGCAGGTTGCGCCATGCAATCTCTACGTGAGGTCGTCGCGCCGCGCCCCAGGTGACGAGCGGCGGCAGCGCCACCTCCGGGTAGGGCGTCCAGGTGTGGAGCGGGACCGGCTCGCCGGCCGCCTCCGGTGAGGGAACATCCAGCGGCATGAAGACCCGCTCGTCCAGGTCGGGCTGCCGCTCCATGTCGGCGCCACTCAGCGTGAGCGTCACCCGATGGTCGCGCACCTCACGCACGTACCGGATCGGCACGACCTTGCGCTCGGGCGCGACCGCTCCACGCACCACCACGATGTCGGTCGCCTCGTCCTCATAGGGGTCGAGCACCACGCCTCCGACCGTTCCTACCTGCTCACCGTCGGAGGACCACACTTCCGCTCCGATGTCGATATCGACTGCCATCGCCTTCCCCTGCCGGACCCGGAGGCGCCAGTGCACGGCAGCGGTCGCCCTCGCGACGCCGCGGGCCCGGTCAGCACTCTGGCCTAGCCCTGACGCTGCTTGTGCCGGGGGTTACGGCTGCAGATGACCCGTACCGATCCTTTGCGGCGAATGATGCGACAAAAGTTGCATATCCGCTTGACCGAGGCCCTTACCTTCATCGCCCCTCCCAGGCGGCAGGCACCGCCTCCATCAGCGCATGAGCCGCTGGTTAAACAGCCACCCGAGACCGATGAGCTGCTCCGTTGTCGCCAGTTGCCTTTCCAGGTCACTCAAGAGCGCCTCGTACCCGTAGCGCTGCGCCCAGGCTTCCCCGAAGAGATCGGGGACCGCCTCCGACCCGAAGCGATCGGCCATCTGCTGCAGGTTCTCTGCCGTCTGTTGCGGCTGCAGCGCAAGGCGATACGATTCCACGAACCGCTCCAGAGGCGTCGGCAGCTCGCCCTCCCGCAGCGATGGAAAGTGGTTCAGCATCCACCCGCCGACCTCCAGGGCGGGATCCAGCTCGGGAAGGCGGAGGTCGTTGGGGTTTGGGTTATCCTGGCACTCCCCGAACCCGAGCTCCCACTTGGCAGCCAGGGTCTGTGCCACGCACTCGAGCACTTCCCACAGGTTGATCGCATCCTGACGGTGCGCCTCAAAATAGGCGGGGTCGCTCAGGCGCGGGTAGTCCAGGTCCGCAGACCGGATGTAGCCCACCAGCGTGTTCCTGATCGTCTCCCAATGGTAGGCGCCGGGGTCCTGCAGCCACGGAAGCAGGTCCTCGACGGCGTTCACGAGGGCCGGCGACATGTACCGGAAGTAGCGCTGATACGCGGGAAAGCTCCAGCCCTGCTCCTCGACGACCCTCGTCTCGCGCCTCAGGCGGACGGTCACATCCTCGAGGGTGCGCTCGTGCTCCTTTGAGAGCGTCTTCAGGGCGAAGGGTCCCCGCACGAACTCGGGTGGTGTGCTCGGCAGGCGCGGAGCACCTCCCGAGCAGAAGGCAACCCAGGTCTGCCAGGGGATGTAGGTCTTGTAGAGAATGAACGTCCAGATGTCCGTCGGCAGAAAATCGGTCGATCCGAACTCGACGCGATAGTCCACCAGCCGACCTTCGGCGGACTGGTAGCGTGGGGGTGGCACTCTCCTGATCATCTCGTGCCTCCGCGATGCTGCCTGTCGGCGAGCAAGATATGTGCCATTGGAGCGTTTGTACGATGCCCAACTCGCGCACCCTGCGCAGGGCACCACGAGAGCCCACCATCCATAGCTCGCCCGGCTCGACACGGCGGGAGTGGGGTCGAGGTGTCCGGCAGTTGGCGTCGCGCACGCTACACCCGCTGCTCCCCATCACCGGCACCGGCGATCCGCGCGGCCAGCCGCTCGCTCTCTCCCTCTCCCGGCCTACGGCGGGCGAGCATCGGCTGGATAAACAGGTTCCGTACCAGGACCCACGCTGCCCCTGCCGCCGGCACGGCCAACAGCGCGCCAACCACCCCATTCAGCATCGCCCCTGCCGCCAGGGCGATGATCACGAGCAGCGGGCTGATGCCGACCTGCCGCTGCAGAACCCTCGGAGCAACAAAGTGGTTCTCGATCTGGTGGATGAGGACGAGCGTCGCCGCGGTGAGCAGCCCCTTGGCAGGAGAGATCGAGATGGCCACCAGGATCGGCGGGATGACGCCCACCGTCGCTCCGACCACCGGCACGACGTGGAGCACCGCGCCGATCAGGGCGAGCGGCACCGGATCGGGCAGGCCGATGACGAGGAACGCGACCAGGCTGGCCACGCCGATCAGCAGGCTGAGTGCGAGCTGCCCACCTAGGTAACCGCCGAGCGTACGCTCCATGTCGTCACAGATGGCGAGCAGCCTGCCCCGCTGTGCACCAGGCAACGCAAGCTGACCGTACCGGATCAGCCCGTCGCGCGCCTCCAGCCAGTAGTAGGCCATCACCAGGCCGAGGACGATGTCGGCCACAACCTCAGTCGCCTTGAGGGCGAGGTGGGGCAGTGCCTGCTGCAGGCTCTCGGCTGCACCCGCGATCCACGCCTGGACCTCTGCCTCCGGTGGAAGCATCGGCAGCGCCAGGCCCAGATGGGACGAAGCATCGGCGCGAAGGACGGTCGCCGCCTCATACCAGCGGCCGTAGGCATCCGCTGAGCGGCTGAGGAGAGCCGCCGTCTCGGAGACCATCGAAGGAACGGCTGCAGCCAGCCCCGCCGCGAGCCCAACACCGAGGGCGGCGTACAGGCTGAGCACCGCCGCCGTCTGCGACATCCTCAGCCGCTGCCGCATCAGGAGCACCACCGGTCGCACAGCCGAGGCAAAGATGATCGCCGCAAACAGCGTGAGGACCAGCCGCCGCAGCAGGAACAGGAGATAGAGCGCCGCCAGCGTGGCTGCGACGGCCAGCGTCCTGACGACGACCGGAAGCACATCCCTCGCGCGCAGGGCATCCCCTCCCGCGGCAGCACCTGCTGCCGGAGCTACCGCCGGGTAGAGCAAGGTATGTGCCAGTATTGGGGGCGCCACGGCGGGGTTCAGCCCGTAGCCGGGGATTCTATCCCGGGCCCGTATGTCCGTAGCCCGGGATAGAATCCCGGGCTCCCCTGATCAGACCTCCCTCGCCCTCCGCGCATACCGCGGCAGGATGAGCGGCGAAGGCATCCCATCCTCCAGGCCGGCGCTGCGCCGGGCCCGCTCCCACTCCTCGACATGGGCGAGCGTCAGCCTGCCGAGGCGAACCTCCTTTGCCCGCTCAGCCGCAGCCCGGCCGGCACGTCGGCCATAGACGACGACGTCCAGCAACGAGTTCCCCATGAGCCGGTTCCGGCCGTGCACGCCGCCCGAGGCCTCTCCCGCCACAAAGAGGTTTGGCACGCCCGTCGAGCCGTCGGGCCGGATGGCCACCCCCCCATTCTGATAGTGGAGGGTCGGATAGACGAGCATCGGCTCTTTCGTTATGTCGATGTTGAACCGCGCGAACTGGCGCACCATGGCCGGAAGCTCGCGCTGCACCGTCCCCGGCCCATGGATTATGTCGATCATCGGCGAGTCGAGCCACACGCCCTCCATCCCCGACGGCGTGCGCACGCCCAGGCCCCGCTCCTTGACCTCGCGGATGATGGCAGCCGACTCGGCGTCGCGCGTCTCCCGCGGGAATACGAACTGCTTCCCCTGCACGTTCAGCACCTGCGCCCCAAGGCCCCGGACCTTCTCCGTGACCAGGAGGCCCACAATCTGCTCGGGATAGGCCGCGCCCGTGGGGTGGTACTGCATGGTGTCGATGAACGAGAGCCTCGCGCCGACGCGATAGGCCATCACCAGCCCATCTCCGGTCGCTCCGTAGTGGTTGGTCGTGGCAAAACCCTGGTAGTGGAGCCGCCCCGAGCCACCCGTGGCAATGACGACAGCCTTGGCCCGCACGACCAGGTACTCCTCCGTCTCCAGGTTCTGGAGCACCGCACCGGCGACCTGACCGCTCTCATCAAGGAGCAACTCCAGCGCCGGCGAGAACTCCAGCACCTCGATCGCCGGACGGCTACGGACCTCATCCCGCAGGGTGCGCATGATCTCGGCCCCCGTATAGTCCCGGGCCGAGTGCATACGACGCCGGCAGGTGCCTCCCCCATGGATGGTCCGCATGGTGCCATCCGGCTCCTTGTCGAACATCACGCCGAGGTTCTCCAGCCACAGAATCACCCCCGGCGCGTCCCGCACCAGCGCCTCGACCAGGTCGGGATCGTTGACGTAGCCGCCGCCTCCCATGACGTCCAGATAGTGCAGCATCGGGCTGTCGTTAGGCTTGTCGGCCGCCTGGATGCCGCCCTGCGCCATCATGGTGTTGGCGTCCCCGAGGCGCAGCTTGGTCGCGATGAGGACTCTTGCGCCGTGCTCCTCGGCGAGGATGGCCGCCGAGCACCCGGCCCCTCCCCCGCCGATGACGAGCACGTCAGTGTCATAGTCCACCCGCTCCAGGTCCAGCCGCACGCCGTAGAGACGCGATGGCCCCTCGAGCAGCGCCGCCAGCTCTAGCGGTGTGCGATCCCCCTTGTTCGGCCCGACCCTGATCTCGCGCATGGCCGACTGGATATAGTCAGGGTGGAAGCGCCGCAGCAGGTCCTGCTTCTCGCTCGGGCTCAGCATCGGGAAGGTCTCGTGGAGGCGCTGCGGGCGTGTGGCCTCGACCAGTGCCAACGACTCCTGCATACTCGGCGGATACGGCATGCCCAACCTCCTGCACAGGCACCCGGCATGTTTTCAGCCCGGCGCCCGAGGCTACTCCGGCTCGATATCCCGCGCGTTGTACTGCTTGCGCAGTTCCTCGACGGGCATCCGCTTCATGGCAGCCAGCGCTTCGTCGTACTGCCCGGCCTCGACCTCGGCGACTCGCTCGATAAGGTGCCGCGAGCGGGGCGCCAGATACCGTCCGTAGAGGCGCCGGCAGAGGATGGCGATGTTGTACTGCACCTCCTCGGCCGGGCAGCGGGCCGTACACAGGCCGCACATGATGCAGTCAAAGGACTTGTCGGCGACGCCAGCGATGTCGCCGCGCATGGCAGCGGCCATATAGTCGCGCACGTCCAGGTTCTGCGGGCAGGCTTTGGTGCACGTCCCGCAGCTCAGGCAGCGCATCAGCTCCGGGTAGAGCGCGAGCAGCTGCCCCAGAGTCGGCTTGAGCTCCTCGAGACGATACTGCGGGCGCCGCGCCGGAAAGGACGGGATCTGGGCCAGGTACATCTCGGGCTCGACAACCGTCTGGCAGGCCAGCCCGATCCTGAGCTTATAGTCCGACCCCAGCCGGTAGACCGTAGCGCAGGCCCCGCAGAACCCGCCTCGACAACCACAACCCCGCACCAGGGTGTAGCCCGCATACTCCATGGCCTTCTGGATGGTCAGGCTGGGGGGCACGAGATATCGTTTGCCCATGATGTAGATCGGGATCAGTTCCGGCTTGTCCATCGCTGGCCTCCGGATGCTATTGTCCGTAAGCACTCAAGCATCTCCAACAGGCCGCGAGCAGGAAACTGCCAGTCGCCTGTCGGAGCTACACTGCGACGTCTGCCCGGAACCTCGGTTATGCTCCGGGCACGGGACCGGGCTAGATGCTCCGCACCAGCCCGGTACTGAACCCTTTTGGTG
>JAIMBM010000004.1 GCA_023511475.1 Anaerolineae bacterium | reverse complement strand
GCCTGGGGGCGGGGTCGGGGGTGGGGGCGTTACCAACTGAGCCGCGGCGCGCAGCCTCTCAGGAGCGGTAAAGACGGTGGTGAGGGAGAGGGACCTGAAAAGGCCAAACTCCACCCCCCTCATATGACTTTCCTCGCCCCCGCCGCGGCGGAGGCGAAGGCGGGTGCTTAGCCCCGAGGAGTGGGGCGCCTACAGCAGAAGAGAGCACGCTGGCGTTCCTAGCGTTGGCGCCTATGAAGGAAAGAGACAATGGACTCTGCGAACCATCCACCACGCTACGCCTTCGAGGACCTGCTCACCGTCCGCGATACCAAGCGCTACTTCCTGCTGCCGTTCGAGGTGCCGCCCGGCACGACCTGGCTGCGCCTGGACTTTTACTACGAGCCCGAGCGCGTGCCCCACCCCAAAGAGGTCGCCAACCTCCTCTGCCTGTCGCTCTTCGATCCGCAGGGGTTCCGGGGCGCCCGGCACAGCTTTGGCACGCACAAGGTAGTCGAGATCGGCCCGTCGGCGGTCACACCGGGTTTCCTCCCCGGGCCTCTGCCTGCAGGCCGCTGGATGCTGGAGGTCGACACCTTCATGGTCCTGCCGGGCACGCCGGTGAGCTACCGGGCGGAGGTGCGCTTCGGCTCGGACCCGGAGCGAGCAGGTGCCGACGCGGTACCCTCGACCGTTTGGCGCCGGCAGCCGCCGCTGCGGCGCGAGCCGGGCTGGTACCGCGGCGACCTGCACACCCACACCATTCACTCCGATGGCGACGAGACCGTCGCCGGCCTGCTCGACCTGGCCCGCCAACGGGGGCTGCACTTTGTGGCATTGACCGACCACAACACGACCTCGCAGCTCTTCGACCCCACCCTCGACGGGAACCGTGATCTCCTGATCATCCCCGGCATGGAGCTGACGACCCACTACGGCCACGCCGTCTCGCTGGGCACGACCTCCTGGATCGACTGGCGGACCGCCCACGAGGGCCGCACGATCGCGCAGGCCATCGGGGACATCCACGCGGCCGGAGGCCTTTGTGTCCTCGCGCACCTCGCCGCCCTCGGCGACCCGGTCTGCACCGGCTGTGCCTGGCTCTTCACCGATCAGATGCCGGGGGAGATGGACGCCATGGAGGTCTGCAACGGCCCCTGGTTCCAGGTCGGCAGCAACAACCCGGTGAGCCTGCACATCTGGAAGGAGTGGCTGCAGGCCGGGCACCAGCTGCCGGCGGTAGCCGGCACGGATTTTCACGCCGCCGGCGACTATCGCGAGGGCGCCCCCACGAACACGGTCTATGCGCGGGAGCTCTCGGAAGCCGCCATTCTCGAGGGCGTAGCGCGCGGGCATGTGATGGTCAGCACCGGGCCCGAGCTCTACCTCGAGGCCTCCCTGGCCGATGGCAGCCGCGCGCTCATGGGCGACAGGGTAGACCCGACCTCGGTCAGGGCGGTCGAGGTACGCTGGAGGGGAGCTCCGCCCGGGGCCAGGGTCCTCTGGCTGGCCGACGGTGAGGTCTCTGCCGCGTGGGAGGGCGAGCGTGGAGAGGCTGCGCCGGCCCTGCCTTCCGGCGCGCGCTGGGTCCTTGCCGAGATGTGGGGTCCGGACGGGGCGCTCCTGGCGCTGACCAATCCGCTGTATCTGCGCGTGTGAGGTTCGGGGGCGGTGCGCCTGGTAGGGGGTTTGGGGCGGTCGACTGCCCCAGACCCCCTTTTTTCATGGCCGGGCAGGGGTCGCCCCCCCGCAGTCGCCCCGCTGGGGAAGGACGGCACCCGGAGAGGGGGCGAGCCGTGGAGACGCACAGGGGAAGGCTGGGCCTGTGCGGGGCAGTCTGCACCCTTTCGCAGCAGGGCGAGCCGGCCAGGCGAGAGGCCTCCTGCCATATGCTCACCTTACACATTCTTCAGAGTGCACCCCTCACCCCCACCCGAAGCCTCCCGAGGGCGCTCCCGGCGCCCTCGGGGCTGGAGTCACGGCCTGAGGCCGCCCTCCGTGCCTCTGAGAGGGAGCTCTTCCTTTCCTGGGCGGACGCTCACTTTCTCGCAGCCTCTTCGGCGCATGCGCTGGAGGCATCGGAAACGGGCCATCGCGGTTCCGCCGCACGGGATGAGCAAGGCACAAGAGGGGGCAGCATTGCCCCGGGCAGCCGCGCCGCGGCCCGGCGAGGGAGCGCTCCCGTCCCTCCAGCGGGCCGTGCGCGGCTTCCACCCCGGCCCGCGGGGAGACCGCAGCATGGCTACCCGGACCTTCGAGCGGGGCCATCAGCCGCAATATCGGGGGACACAGGCCCGCGATAGGGGAGGGGACCCGCACCGCCTGAAATCAGTGGCGCCGGAGGCCCGAGCGGAGGCACGAGCGGCGGGATCGGATCCCTTCGAGCCTCGCGCGGACCCGATGACGCCCCGGCCCCGCGTCTGCGCACCCGATGCAGGCACCGGAGGGGGAGATCGGTAGCCCCCAAGGGGTCGCCAGTGCGCGGCGACGCCCGCCCGCGCCCTTTGCCTCAGCGCATGCGGTGCATCAGGCCGGGCCATTCCGGGCGGCGACCCATATTCGGCCACCAGCCCTCCGGCAGCCCCCGGGAGGAGACCTGCGGTGGCCCTTCGAGCCCTGCGGGGGCCCCTTCAGCGTAACATAAAGCCGGTAAAGGGAAGGCAAAAGCGCCCGCCGGAGACACACTGGACCGTAAGAATAGCCATACATAACGATTCGCGCCCCGTTGAAACACGGGCATGGGCGCTCGCGAAGGGTCCGTAGGCCAGTGGAGAGCGGAAAACCGCCGGTCGAGGGGGCCATCTGGAAGCTCGGGCGCAACGGAGGATAAAACATAATATGCCCATACAAGGCTCTTTTTGCCCCTCAGCTTGCTGCCCCGCGGGCTCTCTGGCAGTTGTCGCAGCAGGGGTTGGCGACCGTGGTATCGGGGTCTCCGAAGTACTCCAGAAGGACCTTGCGTCGGCAGCGCGTGCCCTCGGCGTAGGCGATCATCTGCTCGAGGAGCCGCCGCTTATAGTCCCGAAAGCTCTGGACCTGCGCCATGATCGGCCCGGCATCGAGGGGCTCGCGGCTGACCATGGTGTACAGCAGGCGGCCGCCGTCGCGCCCCTGCTCCTCGAGGACGCCTGCACTCTGCAGCAGGCTGATGCCGACGCGCAGCTTGACCTCGTTGAGGCCCAGCTGACGCCGCAGAGCGCTCTCGTCGACGGCGAGGTACCCGTCGGCCTGAGGCCGGACCCGGCTGAGGGTGCTGTGGAGGCGCTCGAGAGACTCGGCGCCTGGCGCGTCGTTCTCGATGAACCACTCCTGCAGCGCCGTGTCCTCCCTGCTGTAGAGGAGGAGGCAGCGGGCAGGCCGGCCGTCCCGCCCGGCGCGGCCGGCCTCCTGATAGTAGGCCTCGGGGCTGCCGGGGATATCCCAGTGGATGACAGCCCGCACGTCGGCCTTGTCGACCCCGAGGCCGAAGGCGTTCGTGGCGGCGAGCACGCGGACGCGGTTCTGCTGGAAGCGCGTCTGCACGCGCCGGCGCGCCTCGGGGTCCATCCCGCCGTGGTAGCAGGCAGCCTCGAGGCCGGTGGTGGTCTGGATCAGGTCGGCGACCTCCTCGGCAGCACGGCGGGTGCCGACGTAGACGATGTAGCTGCCGTCGGGCTCCGCCGGCAGGGCCGAGCGCAGGCAGGTGAGCTTGTCCTCCTCATCCTCGGCCCGCATGACCTCGAAGTATAGGTTAGGCCGGTTGAACCCGGTCACCACGCGCTCGACCTCGGGCAGATGGAGCTGCTCGATCACATCATCCTGCACGAGGGGGGTGGCGGTAGCCGTGGTCGCGAGGACGGTGGGCTCGCCGAGGGCCTGCCAGGCTTTGTGGATAGAGAGGTAGGCAGGTCGAAAGTCGTGGCCCCACTGCGAGATGCAGTGCGCTTCGTCGACCGCGAGCAGCTGCACGTTTTTCGGCAGCGCATCGAGAAAGGCCTGACTCTGCAGCCGCTCCGGCGCCACGTAGACCAGGCGGTAGAGGTTTGCGGACATGCGACGGAGGATGGTCTGCTGCTCTTCGGCGCTCTCCAGGCTGTGCAACGCTGCTGCCGGTATGCCGCGCCGCTGCAGGGCGCGGACCTGGTCCTGCATGAGCGCGATCAGCGGCGAGATGACCAGAACCTGCCCGTCATCGAGGAGAGCCGGCAACTGGTAGCACAGCGACTTGCCCGAGCCCGTTGGCATCACAAGGAGGGTGTGCCGGCCTTCGAGGATGTGCTGGAGCGCCTGCAACTGGCCGGGCCGAAAGCGCGTGAGATGAAAGTGCTCTCGCAGAATCCGGGTCAGGCCTTCGGTAGATACGCTCATGGCCTTGGGCTCCAAGTCACTCCGGACAACCCCTCCAGTAAGCGTTCAGACCTGCAATCGGGGAGCCATGCCTCCCAGTGGGGTTCCCCGACGAGCCGACGCAAAGCCGATCCCGATGGCCAGGGCTACCAGCAGCCTGCCTCCATGCCATGCACTGAACGCGAGCCTGAACAGCTACCCTCTTCCACGCTGTTTCCAACCCTGCAACAATGTGCTATAATGTAGGGAGAGGTTCCGCTCAGTTTCAGTCTGGCACAGGTTGCGCGATCTGTCAATAAAGGCTCTCCCTGGTCTCTTGAGGTACCCCCTTCTCGCCGGTTGACCCTTCGGTCGGTCCCTGGTGACCTGGTGACCTGGTACCCGCCCGCGTGGTGCGAGCAGACCCGTTTGCTGCCGGTGCAGGGGGCGCGGATGGGCCTCGCCCGCCGGGCATATCACCACACGCGAGATCACGAGGAGACCGGTATGCGCAACTTTGACACGGCGAACAGACTGCTCTTCGTCGCCATCGTCCTCCTGGTGGTGCTGGTCGCCATTGCGCTCCTGTACACCTTTCTGACCTTCGGCGTGCTGGGGCTCATCGCCTCCTTCTTCGTGGCGCCGCTGACGATCCTGGTCACCGTGCGGCTGTTCCGGGCCACCATGGTCACAGTCGAGGAGGGCACGGTCAAGGTCGTCGAGCGCCTCGGAGCCTTCAGCCGCATCCTCTATCCCGGCTCGTCGCTGCTCCTCGACCCCTTCGATCGCGTCCGCGCTACCATCGAGACCTCGGAGCAGCAGTTCGAGTTCATCGCCGACGAGGTACTCGTCGGCAGCTCGGCCAAACCCAGGCTAAAGATGCTGGTGCGTTACCGCATCGACCGCCGGCTGGAGGACGGGCGCGAGATTCCGGACGAGCAGGCGATCTACAAGGCCGTCTACGAGGTGAAGGACTGGAAGAAGGCCACCGAGGCACAGGCGCAGGCCACCCTGCGCGACGTGATGGGCGAGACCGGCTGGCGCGACGAGTTCATCGGCATCTCGCCGGCAGGTGACACCATTATCCCTCGCCCGCGGACGCGCCTGAACGCCAAGGTGCGCTTCCTGCTGGATAGGGAGACCCGCCGCTGGGGCGTGACGGTCACCCGCTGCTCGATCCAGGTGATTCACGTGGCCGATGAGAGCCTCGATAGCGCCTTCGCCGTCCGCAAGGCGCGCCGCCGCGCAGAGGTTGCCCGTATCGAGGCGCAGAGCAGGAAGGAGGTCCTGCTCCGCGAGTACGAGGCCGAGCTGGCCAAGATCAAGATGCAGGCGGCCGCCATCCGCGAGGGCCTCCCGACCGTAGACTTTGTGGCGCTCAAGTGGATCGAGGCCATCGAGCGGCTGGCGGAGGATCCGCAGTCCAAGTGGGTCATTCCGGTCGAGTTCCTGGAGACGGTGCGGCAGATTACGGCGGCCATGCAGGAGCGGCGCACCGCCATCGCGCCGCCGCAGCCTGAGGGGCAGGAAGGGAGCGAAGGGTAAGCGGTGACCCGGGAGCGGGCATGGCCTCGGCGGCGGAGGCCCCCGTCTTCAGGCCGGAAACCCCACCTGTCACTGCGAGGCGACGGCATGAGCCGGCACCGAAGCAATCCCGCGAGACCTAGAGCGAAGGGGCGGCTCGCGAGCCGCCCCTTCGCCAGCCCTGCGGGCTGGCGAAGCAATGACCGAAGCCGCGGCATCCCGTGCCGGTCGGCGGGCACGGCCCTACAGCCCTCAGGCCGCCACAAAGCTGACGACGGTGACCCCGTCCCCTCCCTCCTCGCGCTCGCCGGGGCGATAGGAAGCGATCAGCGGATGCTGGGCCAGGGCGTCGCGGACGACCTGGCGCAGGGTGCCCGTCCCCTTGCCGTGGATGATGCGCACGGAGGGGAGGCCGGCGAGGTAGGCGCTGTCCAGGTACTTGTCCAGCTCGGGAAGGGCTTCATCCACGCGGCGCCCGCGCAGATCGAGCTCGAGGCCGGGAGTTGCCGTCTGAGCGGTGACCCGCAGACGTCCAGACTCGACGGGCCGCGCAGCGCCGCGATGCCGCAGCTCGAGCCCCGCAACCTGCGTGCGCAGGCGGAAGCTGCCGATCTGCACCTCGGCCTCGTCCCCGTCGATGGCTACCAGCTCGCCCGTCTGCCCGAGGCTGGTGACGAGCACCGTATCGCCAGGCTCGAGCGTCCCTGGCGGCGGCGCGGGAGGTGGCGGGGGCGGTGCGGGCAGCGCCTCCTTCTCCAGCTGGCGCACGCGGTCGGCGGCCTGGCGGAGCCACTCCTGGGTGAGCGTCTCTGAGGCCAGGGCGGCACTGATCGCCCGCAGCTCGCTGCGCACCGCCTCGAGGTCCCGCTGCACCTCGGCCCGCGCCTCCTCGATCACCTGCCGGCGCGTCTCGTCGATGGCGGCCAGCTCGCGGGCCAGAGCTTCGGCCCTCGTGCGCGCCTTTTCCTCGGCGTTACGGGTCCTCTGGAGAGCGAGAGCGGCCTCCTCGCGCGCCTGCTTGATCTCGGCAAGGAGCGCGTCGGCCTCGCGGTCCTGGGGCGAGATGAGCGATCTCGCCTCCTCGATCAGCTCCTGCGGCAGGCCAAGGCGGCTGGCGATGGCCAGCGCATTGGACCGCCCCGGCAGGCCGATGGTCAGCTCGTAGGTCGGCGAGAGCGTCTCGACGTCGAACTCGACCGAGGCGTTGCTGACCCCCGGCGTCGCATAGGCGAAGAGCTTGAGCTCCGAGTAGTGGGTCGTGGCGACGGCCAGAAGGTCGCGGCTGAGCAGATGGCGGATGATCGCGCGCGCCAGCGCCGAGCCCTCGACGGGATCGGTCCCCGCGCCCAGCTCGTCCAGGAGGACCAGCGATCCGGGGCCCGCCCGGTTCAAGATATCGATGATCGTGCTCATGTGCGACGAAAAGGTCGAGAGGCTCTGCTCAATCGACTGCTCGTCGCCGATATCCGCATAGACGCCGCTAAAGACCGGCAGGACCGAGTCCGCATCGACCGGCAGGTGCAGGCCGGCCTGGTGCATCAGGGCGAGGAGGCCGACGGTCTTGAGCGCGACCGTCTTGCCGCCGGTGTTGGGGCCGGTGATGACCAGCACCCGAAAGTCCCCGCCAAGCCAGACGTCGATGGGCACGACCGTATCGGGCGGCAGCAGCGGATGGCGGGCGCGGAACAGCTGCAGCGGCGCGCGGAGCTTCCTGGGCGCCGCACCGCCTTCGGCCTGTGCCTGAGCTCGAGCCGTACCGGACTCCGCCTTGGGACGGCCGCCGGCCGGCACCTCGAGCGGCTGGCCGGGGAGCCACAGGCGCGGCTGCACCGCCCGCAGCTCGTAGCTGTAGCGGCCCTTGGCGAAGGCGAGATCGAGCCGCGCCAGCATCTCGACGGTGCGCTCGATCAGGGCACCTTCCGAGGCCACCCGGGCCGTGAGCGCGCTCAGGATGCGCTCGATCTCGTGCTGCTCCTCGAGCTGCAGCTCGCGCCAGCGGTTGTTCAGCTCGACGGTAGCCAGGGGCTAGATGAAGAGGGTCGCACCACTCGCCGACTGGTCGTGGACGATGCCCTGCACCCGCCCCTTGGCCTCGGCCCTGATCGGGATGACATAGCGCCCGCCGCGCTGGGTGATCAGCGCCTCCTGAAGGTAGGGGGCGACCTCGCTCGAGGCGATCAGGCGCTGCAGGCGCTCCATCAGGCGGTCGCGCGCACCGGCGAGCTCCTGACGGATGCGCGCAAGGGCAGGGCTGGCCGAATCCAGCACGTCACCACGGTCGTTGATGCAGCGCCCGATCTCATCCACGAGGTCGGTACACTCTTCGATCCACTGGGCGTGGTTCGCCAGAATAGGGAACTGGCTGCCGAGGCGCGCCAGGGTCCGCTTGAGCGTCCGCCCACTGAGCAGCGTCTCGCGCAGCTCCAGGAGCTCTGCCGGCAGGAGCGTTGCCCCCATGTAGGCCCGGCGGACGAGTGGTCGCACGTCGCGGGCCCCGCCGACAGAGACGTCCGGGCGTATATCCTGAAAGGCCCGCGCCTCGCTCGTCTCCTGCTGCCGGTAGCGCACCTCAGCCGGGTCCGTTGCCGGCCTGAGGGCCAGCGCGAGCTCCCGGCTGGCCGAGAAGGAGGTATGCTGGGCGAGCCGCTCCAGGATTTTGTCGTATTCCAGAGTATGCAGGTACCTGGTGTCCATGATGACAGACCTGGACCATGAAAAGGCCCGCCGATGCCAGCGGGCCGGTCAGTCCTCTTTAGTGAGTTGTCTGATGGTATTATCCCACAGACTGGGAGGATCGTCAACCGCTAACTTGATCTGGCAGAGATCAAAGGGATCGGCAGGCAGGGGCAAGAGAGCGCCCCGCTGGTGTTCGTTGAACAGCTGCAATGGCGGTTGGTGCGTTGTGCCATGCTCGCGCGTACCGGCGGTCTCGCGGACCCAGGCGGCCAGGCGCTGGTTGGCCGTCTGGATGTCGGTGAACTCTTGGCCAGCCCAAGAGTTGCGCTGCACGTAGTGGACACCGTTCTCGACTTTGCCCTTGTGCTCACGTGTGGCGGGTCGGGTGGGACGGACAACAAGGCCGCAGTGCTGAGCCATACGGCGGCAAGGTTCAACCAGGACAGGGTCGAAGACCAGGGCTTCCTTTGCGGCAGCTTTGAGGTTGTCGGGCACGACGCGCTTGGGCACCCCAGCCCAGCTGTCGAAGGCACGCCGGTGGAGGGCGATCCACGTAGGGGGTCCTCTGGTCAAAGGCGAACTCGGCGTACTGATGGCGGCTACAGCAGAGAGTGGCGACAAAGACGTAGACGGTGCGCAGCCGACCGCTGGTGGTATCGCAAACTGCCCGACTAGGCCAAAGTGCACCGCGCTTCCTGGCCAGGGTCAGAGTGCACACGTACGACGGCGCGCGATTCCGGCGGCTGCAAGCGGTGCACGAAGCGGCGCACCGACGAGTAGCTACCCGTGTAGCCATGGTTTTCTTGCAGGCGATGCCAGATGGCCGTCACCTCCACCCCCTGATCAAGGAGCTGCTTCCCCGTGTCGGCGCAGGGCTCGACGGTGGATGGCGTCACCGGCGGGCAGGGGCGCTGCCCAGTGCAGTCGCCAGCGTGGTATCATCGGGCAGCGCAACGCCAGGCCGCAGGAAGCCCTCCTGCTCGGCCAGTTCGTGGTAACGGCGCACGGTGTGCGTGAGATGCGCAGGTCGAAGGCGACGCGGCGCTCCTTCTCGCCAGCCCGCAGGCGATGGATCAGATCTCGCAGGTAGTTCATGTGTAGGCGCTCCATGCTCTCCTCCTCCGAGTTCAAGCCCCGGAGGAGTGTAGCCACGAACTCGCCTTCGCGCCACTCCGGTACACACCGGGCGGCGATGGGTGGTATACATCGGGCGATCATGGGGGGTCGAGATCGGACGGGGATGGGTGGTACACACCGGGCGATCACGCCCGGTACACATGAGGCGGCGATGGGCGGTACAGATAAGGCGGCGATGCCTGGTACAGTATAGGGCGATCAACGACAATCTGGGATGCGTAGGACTTGCCGAACAACAGAATATGCAATAAAATCGAAAAGGTAAGATCATCATGAAGTACAGGTTGTCGCTGTGGCGAATTCTATATGTTGCAGGTCAAGACTGTGTCTCGGACAGTGACTACAACGTGCATCCCTGGTCCTCGCCTGTATGGACTCGGAGTGGCATCCTCGCGGATCAGGTGAACAGGCACGAGCCATTGACGAAGATGGCACCGTCACTGCGTAGCTGGGTGTTGCTGTAGGTAGAGCCGGCACTATCGGTTGCTGCTAAGAGAAAGCGAGGTGCAACGCCGATGTCACTCTGGAGGAAATGCTGGGCCAACGCTGTGCGGGCTGCTGTGCTCGTGTGGCTCGCCCTGGCAGCCCTTGGATGTGAGGGGCAGGTGCCCTTTGTCGTGGCCCACGTGCGCGACAAGGCTGGGGAACAGATTACCGAGGTTGTGTCTTACGAGAGCGAAAAGGGATTGGACAATAGCAGCGGCACCGGGGCGCTGCACGTGGAGCTGCAACTGGAGCGCGAGTACAACCCGCGAATCATCATCAACCTGAAGAGCAACAGGGTGAGAGAGGACACAGTGCGGGACAAGATCGCCCAGTTGTACAAGCTGTCGCCAAATGACCCTGAAGGTGACGAGCTTGCATTGTGCCCCGTAGCCATCATCGTGCCAGCCGGTACGAAAGCCAAGGTTACTGTGGAATGGACCGAGCGGTGGGCAGAGGGCGTCATCAACGAGGGGGAGACCGGGCAGGGGGAGCAACTGGGCAGCTACAAGGTTTTCCTTGGCTACTATGAACCCTGCAGCCTGGTGAGGCAGGACAATGTCAAGTAACAGCACCGTCCCTCCTACCTGTGAAGCGGTGATGAAAAAGGCGGGCGTTGAACTGCGGGCCACCGACATCTCTGTGTGGCGGAAGGGCAAGTTGATCCTGGACCGGGTCTCGTTCGAGGCCCGGCCGGGCACGCTGACGGCGATCATCGGGCCCAACGGCGCCGGTAAGACCACGCTCATGCAGACGCTCTGTGGGGTACGGCCCGATTGTGGCCACGTGTTCATCGATGGGAGCGACCTGTACGAGGAGCCGGAGCACTGGCTCAGGCAGATTGGCTATGTACCTGTCCACAGCGTCTTGCATGGGCAGCTTGGCTTCCAGGAAGCGCTCGTGTACGTGGGACGCTTACGCCTCCCCTCGATGCCGATCGATTACGTCAAGAATAGGGTGGATGAGCTGCTCACCCAGGCGCACTATGCCCAGGATGACGATCGCCGCCGGAGGGCGATCAGGGACCTGAGCACGGGCGAGCGGAAACTGGCCAACATCCTCTCCGAGTTGATTACCAAGCCACCGCTGCTGCTATTGGACGAGCCAACAAGCAACCTGGATCCACATGCCGAGAGAAACGTGATGGAACTGCTGCGTGAGTATGCCCATGGCAGTGGCGCCACGGTCATTGTCATCACGCACACGCTCAACACTCTGGACGCCTGCGATCAGGTCGTCTTTATCGAGAACTCTAGGCTGGGGGCAGCCGGGCCGTGGAAGCGGGTGTTAACAGACCTAGAGAAAACTCTTGATCGGTCCAGTGTGGGTGCTTCGCCCTTCGATCGATGGGCGGACGTTTTTCAAAGGTACGAGACGACGAAGAGAGATCGCACGACCCGTCCAGGTCGAACCTCTGTAGTGAGGAGACCCCAAGCAGGTCGCTCGCGACCATCTCCTGGCATGCCGTGGTGGCACCAGCTCAGGTGCCTGCTGAGCCGGTATATGCGGGTACGCCTGGCCGACAAGGGTAGCCTTGTGGGCACGCTGCTCGTGGGGGTCAGTGGCCTCTTGTTCTTCGTGCTGCCGGGTGGCGCGTTTGTAGAGCCTGTGGAGGGCGACGTCGGCGTTGCCCTGCTCGAGGCGCGACAGTCGATCGGCGTAGTGTCGATTGTGGTGGCATTGATCGGGCTGATCACCAGCTACGCCGAGATTTCAAAAGAGTTCCACATCTACTGTCACGAGCGACTAAAGGGGCTGTCACCTTCGGCCTACCTGGTATCCAAGTGGATCTGGCTCGTCGTTGCGGTTGGCGTGCTGGCCCCCATCCTTCTGATAGGGTTCACTGTGCTGTGGTATGCGCAGCCGCTGCCTGGGTTTCCCGCGCCTAGCATCGGCGCGGACGTCGGGACGCTAGAGTGGCTGCTCCGTTTTCAGATCGTTGGCTTGCTCACGACACAGGTGAGTTGGATGGTGCTGACCACGCTGATTCTGACCTGCACGGCATCCATTACGTTGGGGCTGCTGATCTCGGCAGTGGTTGGTGAGAGCGACCGCGGCTACATCTATCTCATTTTCGTCGCCACAGTGCTGGTCCTCTTCTCCGGCTTGGTGCGTAACGAGCAACTGGATCGGCTTGTGGACGCACTGTCTTTCCTTTCGACGAGCAGGTGGTCCTTTGAGGGCTTTGCCTCGAGCATCGGCATGTATTGTTGGGGGAATGCGTGGCGGTTCGAGGAGTATTGCAGCACGGGGCACATCGCCTCCATCTGGCTGGCACTGACGGCCTATACCCTTGCCGCAGCTTGCTTCACTGTCCTCGTGCTGCGCCTGCGCGACCCCTGGTACAGCCGCCGGGCGAACCTAAGGTGGCTGTTCGCCAGCGAGCGGAGGCAGATCGCGCTGCTGTCGGCAATGCTGGCTCTGCTGCTGAGCTACACCCTCTTCCTGCGACAGAGATCGTATGAATATCACATCCTCAGCTATTTTGGTAGGCAAGGCTATGGCGGAAGCAACCGCAGCGAGTACGCCAAGATCGATCAGGCGGACCGCCCGAACTGGCTGCAGTACTGGAACGGCGTGCTGAGCCAGTCGTGGTGTGAGTGCGAGGACCGGTAAGCCACGCTTGTCCCCCTTACCAGCTTGTATGTTACGCCATGCCTGGGCAATAGCTGGAAGCCTTTGGCTTGGACGAAGGCCACCTGATCGACTGTACTGTGGGCAGGCCGTCCAATAGGCGATCGACTGTGCGAGGAGGGAAGCATGAGCCCTTCTGGGCGTTTTCGTCTCCTACTGAAGGCTGTGCAGCGACTGGTGCTGGTGAACTGGTTCTTGGCTGTTCTGGCCGCCTGCAGCGGCGCATCTGGAGTGCCAAGCGCTGCGACGCCGACGGATGGTCTAAGGTCGACGGTATTGCCGCCCACCGAGCCGGTGGCCCGGCCAACAACTCCAGGCGCCGCCACCCCATCACCACTATTCTACAACCTTCCCCCGGCCACGCTGACCTGCGCCACCGGGCTGTACATCACGCCGAACCGGCCGGAGCTCATTGTGTCCGTCATGATCCCCGCTGGGGAGACGGTGTATGTGATGGGCAGGAATAGGAACGGCAGCCACCTTCGCGTGGTGTGGAACACCGGGGTCGGCTGGGTGCCGGTCTCGTTTACCAACTGGAACGGCGACCGAGACCGATTGGGGAGGCTACCGGTGTTCAGTCGCGAACCGCCGGGGTGCGTGATACCGATCGCGACGCAGTTCAGCGTAAGCAACACATGGACGAGCGATAGGGAGCAGAAGATCGCCGTTGTGGTCGACCTGTTCCGCACCCGCTATGGGGACTTTCCGCCTTCTTCCATGCTGCTGACGGTGAACGGCACCAAGGTGGAGAGCAGCCGGCGTGAGATCGTGGAACGCGGCCAGTTCTCGCTCAAGGATGTCGTGTTCACCCTGCCTGCCCCTGTGAGGCCGAAAGACAGAGTTGGGTATCTCCTGGAGACGTCCAGCGACGAACCGCTGAGTTTTATGGCGACGATCTTCAGCATCCCTCAAGGTTGCGTATGGGAGCGGTGAGGTGGCGTGAGAAAGGCACGGCTATGCGCAGCAACGTGACATCGTACCTGTTGGCGAGCTTCCTGCTGCTGCTGGCGGTGGCGCCATGGATGGTCAACAGCTGTCTGGCCAGGCCCCTGTTACCCGACGAACTGAAGCGAAGGCCCACGCACTACAAAGAGACCGCATCTGCAGTTGAAGAGGCGATACAGGAAAGGATGAGAGAGGCGCCCAGTACCGTACGGGTCATCCTCTTGCCAACCGCTGTGGCATCTCCTACGCCCATCGTGACGCGGATCATCGTCGTGTCGCGTGGCACCGCCACGCCACCATCCCCTGCCCCGTCGTCGACCCGTGACCGCACGGCTGCGCCATCTCCCGCCCCGCCACCAAGGCTGAAAGAGGTGCGCGATGTGATCACGGAGGAGATGCTCCTCGCCCAAGTCCTGCGCAACGCAACTGCACTGTCCATCTCCGATCTGCACATCGACGTGACAGTGTCCGGCATTAGCGCTACTGGTAAGAAAGAGACCGTCCTCGGGCTGAAGGTGCCCATCGAGGTGCGGGGCACCTTGGCAGTCGTGCAGGACAGCCTAATCGTGCGCGTGGAATCCGTCGTGTTTGCTGGCGAGGACGTGACGGACGTCTATCGCAGGCAATTGGAGGACAGCGTGAACTTGAGCCTGTATCAGTTGCTGCCCCGGCGCTACGTGAGGTCCTTCGAATTGACGGAAGGGCAGGTGGTCGTGCATTCGGAGGTGAGGCCATGAGCAGGAAGACACGCACCTGTGCATGCCCTTTGCTCAACCTGCTTCTGGTCTGTGGGCTCATATTGACGGGCTGCACCACGCCGCGCGCTCCTCTCGGACAGCCCACTGGCGCTGCGCCGTCGGCTGCCGCCATTCTTGGGCAGCCACAGGTACCAGAGCAGGGTCCCACTCTGCAGGCGACTGAGAGCGGCAGCACCCCCGAGGCAGTTCGGATGCGGATCACCTCGCAGCCCGCGCAATCCTCTGTGGTCACCCACCGTGGTGGCAAGTGTGGTCACGCCTCGATTGTGGCCGTAGACGGGCATTTGCTTCGCTCATCGCCCTACATACTCCCCGACCGCAGCAACCACCTGGAGCGCCTGGCGGAGGGCACGCAGGTAGATATCACCGATTGCCAGTTCTTGATCAACCAGGAACTGCAGGTGTGGGCTGCCGTGCGCACGGCGCAGGGCAAACTCGGCTGGATACTGGTGCAGCCCGATGCGGTCAATATCACGGTCTACCCCAGAATGCTTGCCGTGCGCAACATGCCAGTGGACGTTCCCATCGGTGCCACTGTAGCGTATATCAGCGCATCCGGCAGTGCGGCCGACCCTCTGGGCAAGGACGCCCTGGCCAGCATTGCGATCGACTTTGTCCCGATCATCGGCGATGCCAAGGGGATTGGTGAAGCAGCGACGGGATATGATTGGGTAACGGGGGAAAGACTCGGTCACTGGCGCTGGCTTGGTCTGCTCGGCTTGATCGGTCTGGCGGAAGTGGCCCGCCTGCGCCATGGCGATGAGGTGGCCGATGGCGCCCGTGCGGTGACCAAGCTGGACGATGCGGCGCGCCAAGTCGACCAGGTCGCGCTCGGCGTGAGGCGGCATGCGGACGAGGCCGGCGACGCCCTCAAGGCAGCCGGCAAGCTCCATGAGGCGCCCAGAAGCGCGGCCGACGCAGCACGCCTGGCCGGCAACGCGGGACCACATGCCGATGAGGCAGCCCTGCTCACCGCCAAGTTCGAGCAGCCTTGCAGTTTCTGTGGGGATACGCTGGTATCCACGGAGCGAGGCCTCACACCGATGAGCCAGATATCGCCGGGCGATCGGGTACTCGCGTACAGCGAATCCCTGCGTGCCACTGGATACTACACCGTGACAGCTGTCTCCACGCATGTCGACACAGAGATAATCACTCTGCTGATCGGCACAGACGAGATTGAGACGACACCTGAGCATCCCTTCTTCGTGCTGGGTGAGTGGGTGCCGGCAGGCGACCTCGTAGTGGGCGTCTCGGTCTCCTCGGCCTCTGGCGTGCCCGGTCGCATCCAGCGTGCTCGGCAAGCCTACCAGCCCAAGAAGATGTACAACCTGACCGTCGCGGAGGCGCACACCTACTTTGTCGGCACTGGGCAATGGCTGGTGCACAATGCCTGTTCAAGGGTTCTGCGGAAGAACCTGCTCCAAGCAGGACAGGTGCCGGAAGAGTGGATCAGAAACGAGGTCCCATTCCAGGCGCATCACGTCATTCCCGGCCAGTGGGAGGAACACAACTTTGTCAAGAGGGCCATGGCCGGCGGCTGGGACATCGACGGGGCCGACAATGGCGTTGCGTTGCCAGTTGCAGAGGCAGATGCCGCCGTGTGGGAGTTGCCGAGGCATAGTGGACGGCACCCGGGCTACAGCAATGCGATCCGAGTTGAGTTGGATGAGTTGGAGGAAATGGCGGCCAGAGAGGGTTGGTCCAATACTAGGGCCGCACAGGAGATGGGCAAACTAGTGCAGAGGACCCTGCGGCAGTGGATTGGATGGTGATGATGGAACGCGATTCTGAGGAGGGGCGCTGCATGTACTGGCTCTACCGCACCCATCTCTTCACCTGGCGTAACCAAGACGTCATTGCCAAGCTTGTATCGCCTCCGACTCATCCATGGAGTGAGAGAGACTGCGGATTCGGCTTCAACAGCCCCAGGCAGGACCAGCCCTATGGCGTCGATCTGCGGCTGACATATCAGATCAACCCAGAGCATCCACAGCCTGATGCCTATTGCGAGAATGCGGGTTTCACGCTCTACTCGCGGCGTCTGATTGACCTGTTGCGCTCCTATGGTGTCCGGTGTGAGGTTTTTCCGGCCACCATGATTGATGCGGGCGGGGCTGTTCAGCCGCATCTTGATTACTGGGTCTTCCACTCTCTGGAGGGCGTCCTGGCTGCTATGGATGAAGAACGCTCGCTATGGAGGGGCGATCGCGATATCGGCATCCCACGCCTAGTGCTGGACTATGCCAAGTTCGAGCATCGCCCCATCTTCACGTGCAACCACATCTACGTTCAGTTGATGCGCGACGACCTGAAGCAGGAACTCAGGAGCCGGGGGATTACCGGCCTGGACTTTCTCGCTCCGGAGCGTTTCCGATCGGGAATCTATGGCAGCAGGCAAGACTATGACGATTGATGGACAGTGATCTCAGCAGGATCGACAAAACCGGATCCCAGTCCACTGCCGAGATGACCGAGCTTGGCTCGTCGTCCCTCGTGTGCACGAGAGAGGAGAGGCAGGATGCGACAGCCGATTGCGTGGGCCCTGGCTTTGTGCATGTGCCTAGCTCCAAGCCTGGGTGGCTGTGTCACTGCAGTGGACGGCCACCTGCCCTACGCGCAACTGCCCGAGATCACAGTTGCCTCGCCGTTGGTGCTCGTCGCGTCGCCGTCGCATCCCGTATCGGGCCTCTCGGTACCGGTCTCCGCAGGCGAGCGCCTGCAGGTCATTGGGGCCGACGAGAATACCGGTTGGCTACTGGTCCTTCGCGGCAATACGCTCGGCTGGATGCCCTCGTTCTACTCCCGCACCCCCGTCGGCACGCTTCAGCCGGCTCTGGTCATCACCTCACTGCCAGCCGCCTGCACGGCCTTTGTTGGTGCCATCGACGACCCCAGCCACGGATGGGTAAGCAGTAGCGACGCTGTGATCATCCTCGGCAGCATCTACCGCCCTCGGGGGAAGGCCCCACTGCAGGATGCCACACTGGCTGTCGAGGTGGATGGCCGCGCCGTGAGCGCCAAAGGGGACTACATCCATACGCCGCTCACGCCATACAGCGCACTCATCCTGTTCGCGTTTTCTGTCGATGGCCTGCGCGCGGGCAGCAAAGTACGGGTCAACCTGGCCAACCCTAGAGGTGAGCCAGTATCATTTCAGGCCGCGCTTTTCAGCAACGATTGCCCGGGCGGCTGGCCTGCCTCCGGGGCTACTACGGTAGATCGGCTGCCAATTGGAGTCCTGAAGGCTACGGCGAGCGAGCAAGTGTCGATTCCTCAGAGCAACGCTTCCCCAGGAAGCCTACCAACACCGGCGTACAGCTATACCCCCCTGCCAGCTCCCACACCAGTTATCATTGTAGTAAGGAGCAGGTCAGGACACGGATCGCGCACTTCCCAGGGGATACTGCCAGCAGCGATCAGCCTGGGCTCAGGGCAGGCCTGCGGGACCGTGGGACAGATCGATACCCAGGGCGCACCGTATACAGTGAACGTGAGAGAGGGGCCCAGCACCGCGTATTCAGCGCGGACCACTGTGAAGCACGGGGACCAGGTGGCCATCCTCGGCTGCAACGAGGCCCGCGATTGGTGGCTCATCCGAACACCGGGCGGTCAGCAGGGATGGGTTTTCGCGCAATACGTGCGACCATCGTGCCGGAACAGGTGCAGTGCAGGCTCATCTCAGCCGACGAGCACCGGAGGGTCCACTGTGACGTTCGACGCCAGCCCGAGGACCATTTCCTGTGGCTCGTGTTCGACTCTGAGTTGGGCTGTGGATGGAGTGCAGGAAGTGTACCTGGATGGTGCCGGGGTCATCGGGCACGATTCGAGGCGCGTGTGTCCGGCCCAGACGCGGACCTATGTGCTCACCGTGGTAGCGAGAGACGGCACGAGACATGAGCACCGCGTCACGCTGAATGTAACGGGGACATGTTCGGAGCGTTTCCAGCAGATCGACCGAGGCTGCACTGGTTCAGGGCAGGGAGTGGGCGTGCTCAAAGGACGAGTGCTGGATCGCAGTGGCAACCCCATTCAGGGCGTAGTGTTGCATGTGCGTATCGTCGGCGCAGCAGGCGAAAGATACGAGAATGTGGTCCCGCCAGCGGTAAGCGACCACACGGGCTGGTACGTGTGGTTTCTTGGGTCCGGGCAGATGGCCGAGATACACCGTCTCGAGTTGAATGGCCGCAGCGTGCCTTTCGAGCCGACCGGTGTGCTGGCGCGTCTCCGAGCAAATTGCCTGTACCACATTGACTTCCAGTTGCGGTAGCATGGTCAATGTGGCCGATTGTTGGGCCACTGCTCCCTGCACTCACAGTGCTGGAACCTGTGGCTCCCGGCCAAGTAGCGGCGTATCGAGTTTCCCGACTCTGGGCCCCGTCTTGTAGCCAGGATGAAATTGACCCAGTAGCGCGGCTCCGCAATCGACATTTGCTGGTAGGTTGGCTGGTGGAGCGGTCATTATACCGCTGGGGTCAACTCAGTATAACGCAGGTCGACGGTTGGCCTTCGGGCTGCCCGTGGGCAGCCCCTGGGGTCCCCGGAAGGCCCCGTGGCCCCGAATGCATTCGGTGGATTGCTTGCATCCCTTGCGCCGCATTCCGCAGAACATCCATGGGTCACATTAGAGCCTCAGCAGCGGCCTGAACCGCTCCACATCCTGGAACGGGCCCACGAGGGCGAGGTTGGGGGCCACGCCGTCGAAGAGGCGCCTGGCCACGCGGCGCACGTCCTCCGCGGTGACGGCCTCGAGCCCGGCGATCCACTCCTCCGGCGTGATGATCTCCAACCCCTGCGCCGCCTGCGAGCCCACCCAGCCGGCGTTGGCCGCCGGGGTCTCCAGGCCGAGCACCAGGCGCCCCTTGGTGTACTCCTTGCCCCGCTCCAGCTCGGCCTCAGTGACCAGCCGCTTACGGACCCGGTCCAGCTGCTCCATGATCGCCCCAAGGGCCTCCTCGGCCCGCTCGGGCGGAACCCCAGCATAGATGACGAAGGAGCCCGTATCCCGCAGATGGCTGCTGGAGGCGTCGACGCTGTAGGCGAGGCCCCGCTTCTCGCGGATCTCCTGGAAGAGGCGCGAGCCCATGCCGTCGCCGAGGATGGCCGTGAGCACGTCGACGGCGTAGCGGTCCGGGTCGCGCCGGGGCACACCGCGGAGGCTCAGACACATCTGCGCCTGCTCGGTGCCCCGCACCTCCGCCGTGATCTGGCCCCCCGGGCCCCGCGGATCCGATGGCACGGGCGAAGGCGCCTCCCCAGGCGCCCACGCGCCCAGGAAGCGGCTGACCTCGTCCACAACCCGCGCATGCTCTACCGGCCCCGCCACAACCACCGCCGCCGCATCCGGCAGATAGTGCCGGGCCATGAAGCGCAGGAGCTGCGCGCGGCTGATCCGGGAGACGGTCTCGTGGCTTCCGGCGATGCTGCGGCCGATGGGGCTCTCAGGCCACTCCAGCTCCACGATCAGATCAAAGACCAGGTCCTCGGGCGTATCGAGGGTGCGGTTGATCTCCTCGATGATCACGCCGCGCTCGCGCTCCAGCTCCCGGGGCCGGAAGCGCGAGTTGAGGAGCATGTCGCTCAGGAGGTCGAGGGCTAGCGGCAGATGCTCCGCAGTCATCAGGGTGTAGTAGCTGGTGCCCTCGCGGCCAGTGCTGGCGTTGGCGTACCCGCCCACGCGCTCGATGGTGGTGGCGATATCCCGCGCCGTGCGCCGCTGGGTCCCCTTGAATAGCATGTGTTCGACAAAGTGGGAGGCGCCGTGCTCCTCTTCACCCTCATAGCGGGAGCCAACGGCCAGGTAGATGCCAACGCACACCGAGCGGGCATTGGGCAGGGGCACGGTGTACACCCGGAGATGGTTGTCGAGGGTTGTCAGCTGGTACATCGCTTCTCCTGGTGCGTTGGATGTTTCGGCGAGATCCCCGAGACGGACGACGCCGGCGCGGTCGGTGAGTCCTTCCAGCAACTGCCGTGCCGTCCGTCCATCGCCCGGCAGGACGATATCCGGAGCGACCTCCGCCAGTGGAATGATGACAAAAGCCCGCTCCGCCAGCCGCGGGTGAGGGATGGTCAGATCGGGCGTGTCCAGAACCAGGTCCCCGTACAGCAGGATGTCGATATCGACGGTGCGCGGGCCATAGCGGATGGTAGCCACCCTGCCGAGCTCGCCCTCGATCCGCTTGGCAAGCGCCAGCAGGTCGGGCGGGGCGAGCTCTGTCCTCCCCCGACAGACGGCGTTCAGGAAGCGGGGCTGCTCGCGCACACCCCAGGGCTCCGTCTCGTAGAGCCCTGAGCATCGCTCGATCTGCACCCCTCCTTCCCGCAGGCGACGCAGCGCACGGCGCACATTCGCCTCCCGGTCGCCCAGGTTCGACCCAAGGCCAAGATAGACAGTCGGCACGTTGCCTCCGGGCAAACGTGATACGTGAAACGTGATGCGTGATGCGTGAAACGTGATACGTGAAACGTGATACGTGAGGAGCGACGCATCACGTTTCACGTATCACGTTTTACGTTTCACGTGCCGCCGCACCACCGCATCGGTCATGCGGGCAACGCGCACCATAGCCCGCACGTCGTGCACGCGGACGATATCGGCGCCGCGGTCGATGGCGAGCGCAACGCTGGCAGCGGTCCCCTCGAGGCGCTCCTCCGGAGGCAGCTTCAGGGTGTAGCCGGTAAAGGACTTGCGCGAGGTGCCGACGAGCAGCGGCCGCCCGAGGACGCGCAGCTCCCGCAAGCGATCGAGCAGCTCGAGGTTCTGCTCGACCGTCTTGCCAAAGCCGATGCCCGGGTCGACAATGATGCGGTCGGGGCTTATGCCGGCCTCCACGGCCGCCTCGACCCGCGCACGCAGGTCGGCGATGACGTCGCCGAGCAGGTCCTTGTACTCCACTCCCTCGTAGCGGCCACCGAGCCGGGCATCGACGGCGGCCTGCGCCGGGCGGCTGCGGTTGTGCATCAGGATCACCGGCACGCCCCGCTCGGCCACAAGTGGCGCCATCTCGGGGTCGGCAGCCAGAGCCCATACGTCGTTCACCATGTGAGCCCCGGCATCGAGGGCCCTGGCCGCCACCGAGGCCTTGTAGGTGTCCACCGAGATGGCCACCGGCAGCTCCTGTGCGATGCGCTCGATCACCGGCACGACCCGCCGCAGCTCCTCTTCGGCCGGGAGCGGCGTAGACCCCGGGCGGGTGGACTCGCCTCCCACATCGAGAATGTCGGCGCCCTCCTCGACCATGAGCCGCGCCAGGCCCAGTGCTGCCTCCACCAATGCCGGGCTGCCTGGCTCGGCGCGGGCGAGGAGGCCGTCGCCGGAGAAGGAGTCCGGGGTCACATTGAGGATGCCCATGACGTAGGTGCGGGCTCCCCACTCACAGGTGAGCGGGCCGATGGTGAGGGGCGGAGGGTCGGTCCGCACCGCCTGAAGGGCGCCCTCGATCTCGTCGGCGATGGTGCGCAGGGAGCGGAACGGCTGTAGCCGCAGCTTGTCGACCAGGCGCCGGAACTGAAGCTCCGTTCCCATCACCAGCACGCTCCCGCGCCCGCTGCGCTGGGCATAGGCCTGTCGGCTGATCGCCGCTTCCCCGCCCTTGGAGAGCATCTCCTGCTTTAGGATGGATGCGGCGGCATGGGGGACCTCATCGACTCGCAGGACGTGCAGCTCCCCCTTGGGCACCATGATGCGAATGCCGGCCGGGTCCGCGCCGATGGCTCTCATCTCGGCCTCGAGCCGGGCCGGGTCGGGGTCAAACAGCAGCCGGGCATTATGGCCGCCCACTCAAGAGCCCTCCTGCATCTCCCTGAGCGCCGCCTCGGCCTGTGCCCGCCACTCGGGGTCCGTGCTCAGCTCGAGGTAGCGCTGCAGCGCCTGAATGGCCTCCACCCTGCGCCCCTGCAATTTGTAGACCAGCCCAAGCCCGAGGTAGGGTTGGGCGAGACCGGGGTCGAGCACGATGGCCTGCTCGAACTCGCCAATGGCCTGCTCCAGCTGCCCCAGCTGGGCGTAGGCGCCGCCGAGGTTGTAGTGGATATCCGCATCGTCCGGCTCGAGCTGCAGGGCCTGCTCGAACTCGCGGATGGCCTCTTCGCTCCGCCCCTGACGGTACCGGACGACCCCCAGGTTCGCGCGCGCGCTCACATGCTGCGGGTCGAGCCGCAGGGCGGCCTCGTAGGCGCTGGCGGCCCGGTCGAGCTGCCCACAGCGCACGAGCGCGTTGCCGAGCAGATACTGCGCCTCGGCCGATCCCCTATCGAGGCGGACGGCCTGCTCCAGCTCTCGCACCGCCTCCTCGGGTTTGCCCTCGCCGAGCATGGTGCGGCCAGCTTCCAGATGCCGCTGGGCCTCGGCCGCAGTCGCGCGGGCGCAGCCCATCACCGGCACGAGGATGAGCAGCGCAACGAGCACCGATGCAAAGAGGCGAGGACGGTACGGCATAGGCCGGCGACCCCCTTAGCTGCGGCGCTGCCCGAGGATCAGCGCCATGAACTCGTTCCGCGTCACGGCCCGCGTCCGGAAGATGCCGCGGGTGGCCGAAGTCACAACGATGGTACCGGGTTTTCTGATGCCGCGCATGGTCATACAGAGGTGCTCGGCCTCGATCACCACCGCCACGCCGGCTGGCTGCAGGCCCTCCATCAGGGCGTCCGCAATCTGCCCGGTCAGCCGCTCCTGGAGCTGTGGGCGGCGCGCGAGCACCTCAACCAGCCGCGCTATCTTGCTGATCCCCAGAATACGCCCCTTGGGGATATAGCCGACGTGGGCCACGCCATGGAAAGGGAGGAAATGGTGCTCGCAGACGGAGTAGAAGGGAATATCCCGCAGGATCACCATCTCCTCATGGTTTTCCTGAAAGGTGACGTCCAGCTCGCGCAGCGGATCGGTGCCGACGCCGGAAAAGATCTCGGCGTACATGTCAGCGATGCGCCGGGGGGTATCCCGGAGGCCTTCGCGCTCGGGGTCCTCGCCGATGGCCTCGATCAGCTCGCGCACGGCGCGCTTGATGCGCTCTCTATCAACTTTGGCTCGGGGATTCGTCACTGTTTCGGCTCCAATACCACGACCTGGGTCTCGCGTGCCTCGGCCACGGGCAGGACGCGCAGGCTCTCCTGGGGCGATACTCTTGAGATGCCCATCTCGTGCAGGAACCTGGCTACCGGATCCAGCCTCATCTTGAGACCCGGCAACTGGTAGTGCATCGGAATGACCAGCCTCGGGCTCAGGAGGCCCACGACCTCCGCCGCCTCCGCCGCGTTCAGGGTGCCGTTGCCACCGACCGGGATGAAGAGCACATCCGGTCCGTGGAGCAGCTCGATCTGAGTCTGTGTCGGCACGTGGCCGAGGTCGCCGAGGTGGCAGACGCTCAAGCCATCTCCCTCGATGCGAAAGGCCGTGTTGCGGCCCCGGTCGCGCCCGTTGCGGCGGTCATGGAAGGTAGCGACGCCAAAGACAAATATCCCCGCACGCTCGTATTCGCCCGGGCTGCAGAAAATGACCGCCTCGCTGCCGACGGCGCGCTCATTGCTGTGATCCGGATGATCGTGGCTGATCGTGCAGATCTCCGCCTTTTGGCGCGGCAGCTTGAGGCCGATCTGGCCATCGAACGGGTCGGTGATGATCGTCGCTGCCTTGAAGCGCAGGCGAAAGCACGACTGGCCGAACCAGGTGATATCCATATCGCGGAGCCTCCCTCGTCCCGCAGGTCGGGTCGATTATACCCCAAGTGGCCGACGGCGTAAAGGGTCAAGCCCGTGAGGGTGCATCTCATCGCCCGAGCCCGCAGGGGCGACGCAGCGCGACGCCCTTACGTGCCTCCTCGGACCCCCCCGCACTGCCGACCCCGCTCCCCCGTGTCGTTGGTAGTGGGTTTTCGCGGCGCCCACCCTGTTTGGATACCCCCTCCCCAGGGCGCGCTGGGGAGGGGGCCGAGGGGGTGGGGCAGGGAAACCCAGAAAACGCAGGCGAGCTCCCGGCAGGCAAGCTGACGGATACCCCTGAAGCGATAACGGGGCTGCCTCGTCAGGAGGCCGCTTCGATTCCGTACTTTGATCTTATATAGGCCAGCAGGTCCGAGAGCCACTCGGAGCGGGCCATGGCCCGGGCGAGGGCCTGCCAGCTTGTGCGGCGCAGGACGAT
>JAIMBM010000399.1 GCA_023511475.1 Anaerolineae bacterium | reverse complement strand
AATGTAGCCCCGCCCCCAGGCGGGCACGGCGTGCCCGCCTGGGGGCGGGGTTAGGGGTGGGGGCGTTACCACGCCTGGCGCGGAACACGACCGCTAAGGAGCGATAGAGCCAGTGCTCAGGGACGAGGACCGGAAAAGGCCAAACTCCAGCCCATTAGAAATGGCCCCGCCGGGTGGGGGCGTTACTGCGCCAGGCGCGCCACACGACCGCTGAGGAGCGATAGAGCCAGCGGTGAGGGACGAGGACCGGATAGGGCGTACGCCGCCATCGGCGCTGCGGCCGATGGCGACGTGCAGGAGTTCCGACCGGCTCCCTCCGACGTCGCTGGATCAGGGCGGGCCGCCCCTGAGGGAGGGGGCGGAGGGGCCCCCTCAGCGGAAGCCCCGCGGGCTCGCATAGCAGTACCGGCACGCGTGGGGGCAGCGCATTCGATACGAGGCAATATCAACACTGGGCGTGCACCCACAGGCCGGGCGCTGGCCGGGGTCCTTGTGGGTCGGCGCCGGCAGGTGCCGGGGATGCAGCGCAGCGAGGAGGGCCCCGTCGACACAGGCCGAGGGCCGTATGCCGGCCTGCACCAGGGAGGGATCGGCGCAGGCGTACAACTCGAGCCCTCGCGCCGCGGCCAGTTCCTGCAGGCGCCGGGCGATCTCGGCCCGCTCTTCCGGCGACGGGTCATACCACTCGATGCTTCGCCGCCACGTCTTCGGGTACAGGGTAGCGATGGATACGCGCACCGTCCGCACCCCGGCGGCACAGGCCGCGTCAAAGACGGCCTCGGCGAAGGGCAGGTTAGAGCGGATTGCGCCGCCCTCTCGCCAGTGAACGATCGGGTCAAAGCGCACCGACACCCGCCGCGCATCCCATGCCCACTCGACGAGGGCCGGCAACTGGGCCGCTGCCTGACGCCAGGGCGGCACGTTGGGCTCCAACAGCCCGCCCCCGAGACCGGTGATCGTAAGCTGGAACAGGAGCTGCTCGTAGGCGCCGAGGAGGCTGCGCACCCCCTCCCGGTTCTCGAGGAGCGGGCCAAAGTCCTTTGACACAAAGATGATGCTGTGGACGTCCTCCGGCCGCAGGGAGACGCGCCGCACCGGCCCCCCGTAAGGCGGGGGAACCTCGACCGACCCCGCGCGCAGGACCTGCGCCAGCCACCCGGTATAGCAAGCCGCAACATCGGTGCGGCGGGAACAGAGGATCACCTGCGGTGAGCCCATCGCGTCCCCCTCAGCTTTGCCTGTTGCCGCAGATTATAGGTGAGACCGCCGGCGCGCCCAATTTTAAGCTTGCCCCGAGATCGGTGCTTCCGCTGGACATAACAGGCGGTGAACCACAAGACCTGGCCCCTTCACCTCCCCTGAACCTCTATCGCTTGTGGTCGGGGCCGCCGCCATGCGGATTGTCAAAAGGGAAAAACTCTGCTAGAATGGGGCATGCTGTGGCGCCCAAGCCCCAGGTGCCCCGGGTAGGCGGCCACAAGCTCAGAGCCCGCCCCTTTTCGTTCCATCTGGGTAGTGTCGTCCTGCACTCCTTGCCGGACGCCGGTTCACTCACGGCAACCGAGCCGCTGGACAGCGGTGAAACCACGGCGTGAATAAGCCAGAGACCGTAGTCGGCTAAGGCCCAGTGTCTGCCACGAGCGCAGGGTGCGTGGGAGTCCTTGGGGTGGCTTCCGTGTCTCCGCCGCCTGTCACGAGGGGCGGCCATCGTGGACCACAATAGCAGCGGAGAGGTTGGCGCAAGGATGGATGCGAAGCGTGTCTGGCAGACGGTGCTCGGAGAGCTTCAGCTCCAGCTCACGAAGGCCACCTTCGATACCTGGCTCAAGGATACCGTCGGGATTGCCTGTGAGGACGGGGCGTTCGTCGTCGGGGTGCGGAACGCCTACGCGAAGGACTGGCTCGAGAACCGCCTCTACGCCCACGCAGCCCGTACCCTCTCCCGCATCCTCAAGCGGACGGTAGAGGTGCGGTTTGTAGTATCCACCAATCATCACACTCCAGATCCAACGAACGACGGTGCTGAGGGCGAGCTGTTTCGGAACGCTTCGCGGCGCGAGGCGCCTGCTCCGGCCGCCTCTGCGGGGACTGCACAGCTCACGCCCCGATACACCTTTGAGAACTATGTCGTGGGCAATGCGAACCGCCTCGCCCATGCCGCGTCGCTGGCCGTCGCCGAGAACCCCGGCGTCGCCTACAACCCGCTGTTCATCTACGGCGGCGTAGGCCTTGGCAAGACCCATCTCCTGCACGCCATCGGCCACCGCGCCATGGCCCTCGGCCATTCGGTGCTCTACGTCTCCTCCGAGACGTTCACCAACGAGATGATCAATGCGATCCGCACACAGAGCACCGAGAGCTTTCGGGGAAAGTACCGCTCCAGCAATGTGCTCCTCATCGACGACATCCAGTTTATTGCCGGCAAGGAGAGCACACAGGAAGAGTTCTTCCACACCTTCAACGCGCTGCACGCCGCCAACAGCCAAATCGTCCTTACCAGCGACCGTCCGCCCAAGGCGATCCCGACCCTCGAGGAGCGGCTGCGATCGCGCTTTGAGTGGGGCCTCCTCGCCGACATTCAGCCGCCCGACCTCGAGATGCGCATCGCGATCCTGCGGGCCAAGGCAGAGAGCCTCGGCGTCCAGGTGCCCGAATCCGTCCTCGACTATGCGGCGCGCAAGATCCAGAGCAACATCCGCGAGCTGGAAGGGGCTCTGAATCGCTTTGTAGCCTATGCGCGCATGATGGGGCTCCCTCTCACCGAGGAGACCGCTGCTGCCGCGCTCCAGGACGTCCTCCTGCCTGCGCAGAATCTGCCGCCGGCGCAGATCATCGATGCCGTCTGCCGGCACTATGAGATCACCCGTGACGACCTCATCAGGCGGCGGCGAAGCCGCGATCTGGTGATCGCCCGGCAGATGGCGATGTACCTCCTCCGCGAAGAGGGAGGCCTGTCCCTCTCCCAGATCGGCCACGAGCTCGGCGGAAGGGACCACACCACCGTGCTCCACGGCTGCGAGCGCGTCTCCTCTCAGATCGAAGAGGACGAGCAGGTGCGTCGGGAGCTCCTGGCCATCCGCCAGGCGCTATACCAGGGGCGCCTCGTCCTCGAGCGCGGCTAAAGGCCACGCCCTCCCCGTCTCTCAACTGGAAAGACCAGGTCGGTCTGGCAGTGTCGGGCGCACCCGTCTCCCTGAAATGGTCCAGGGGCGGACAGGCTGCACTAGTCGCCGTCCCTCGGCCCTTGCCTGAGGGTGCCCCATCGCCCCCCGCCCCCTCCCCGCCGCTGCGGCGGCCTGTTCATTATCCACAAGTGGCTCGGCGGGGAGCGTACGCGCCGACGGCCTGTGCAGCCTCCTTCCGAGGACACACCCCTCGCCGCGGCGGGGGCGGCGAATCCAGATAAAGCGGGTGTCCGCGGGGGGGGGGGGCGCCCCCCCCCCCCCCCCCCCGCCGAGCGTCCCTGAAGCGGCGACGCGGTCGGGGACAGGCATGACCAGGGGCGCGCGGGTGCGGCCTTCGGCTCCGGTGGTTGGCGGCCGAGGTGGCGGCGATTCGCGAGCCCGAGGGCGAGGCGCCTTGGCCCTTGCGGCGGGGGCGGATGACGGCCCGGCTCGTCGACGGCCGGCGGAAGGGCGATGGGCAGGCCGCGTGCAGGCCGTGGAGGCACCGTCCCGGACTGGCGATGTGGCCGGGAGGGGTTGGCGCCGACTGGCTCACCCTCGTCCGCCGGTGGCTCGGGGCGGAGTCGGGAGCCGCGCTGTGCTCGAGTCGGGACAGCGTGGGCGGGCGGCGGGGATCGACGCCGGGCACCGGGCGACCCTGCGGGTGGCGTGGAAGACGGCCGCCGGCGGTAACGTCACCGCTCCTGCCGACCGGTCTGTCACGCCATGCCCAGCCACAGAGCCAGAAGGCGCGTCACCTGCAGGAGCGCGTCCGCCTCCAGGACGCCGACGGTGCCGCCGATCCGCTCCCTGGGCAACGTGACGATCTTGTCGACCATGACCTGGGACGTCTGCCGGAGCCCGTTGAGCGTTGGAGTCTCAGGGAGTGGTGGAAAAGGGAGTCGACGGTAGAGGCCCCCGGAGCGCGGTAGAGGCCCACGCAACCGCGGG
>JAIMBM010000398.1 GCA_023511475.1 Anaerolineae bacterium | reverse complement strand
GCTCCGGCCGCGCCGGGCCGGGGCGCGCAGCTCCGCTCGGACATGAGCAACCTGGTCGAGGAGCTCAAGACCGAGATACCCCGCGCCTTCGAGAGCGAGGACTATGAGCGTCAGAAGGAGCGGATCGCCCGCGAGGTCGCGGAGCAGAAGCAGGAAGAGTTCAACAAGCTCGAGCGGTACGCTGCCGAGCGCGGCTTTGCCATCGTGCGCACGCCGGCGGGCATCGGCATTGCGCCACTCAGGGCCGGCAAGCCTCTGACGCCGGAAGAGTATGCCCAGCTCGAGCGGGGGGAGCGGGAGCATCTCGAGGCCGAGGGGCGTCAGATTCAGGCTGCGCTGAACGCGACCCTGCGCACCTCCAGACGGCTGGACCGCGCCGCCCGCGATCAGTTGCAGCGCCTCGACCGCGAGGTCGCCGCCTTTGCCATCGGCCCCATCTTTGACGAGATGCGGGAGGCCTATGCGGGTTTTGCCGCTGTGCTCGAGTACCTCTCCGCTGCTCAGCGCGATGTCATCGAGAATCTCGAGGTCTTCCGCCAGGCGCGGGCCGCCGAGACCGGCGAGCTTCCAGCAGCCTTTGTCCGGTTGATCGCTGCGCAGGCGCCATCCCTCGAGCGCTACAGTGTGAACGTGCTCGTGGACAACTCGCAGCTGCGGGGCGCGCCGCTCATCATGGAAGCGAACCCGACCTTCCCCAACCTCATCGGACGCATCGAGTACCGCGCCCAGTTCGGGGCCCTGGTCACCGACTTTACCCTCATCAAGCCAGGGGCCCTGCACCGTGCCAACGGCGGGTACCTCATTCTCGAGGTGCGCGAGGTGCTCGTCAACCCCTTCTCGTGGGATGCGCTCAAACGGGCGCTCAAGACCCGCTGCATACGCGTGGAGGAGATGGGCGCCGAGTTCCGTTTCGTCTCCACAGCCACCCTCGAGCCCGAGCCCATACCGCTGGACGTCAAGGTCGTCCTGATCGGCGACCCGCTGCTCTACTACCTGCTGTATGCCTACGACGAGGACTTTTGCGAGCTGTTCAAGGTCAAGGCCGACTTTGATGTGGTGATGGACCGCGACGAGCGCTCGGTGCAGGAGTATGCGCGGTTCATCGCCAATGTCTGCCGCGAGGAGAACCTGCGGCAGTTCGATCCGACCGGCGTCGCCAGGCTGGTGGAGCAGAGCTCCCGCATGGTAGAGGACCAGCGCAAGCTGGCGACACGCTTTGGGGACATCATCGACCTGGCGCGCGAGGCCAGCTACTGGGCCGGCACCAACGGCCATGAGCTCGTGAACGGCGGCGACGTGCGCAAGGCGGTCGAGACGCGCATCTATCGCTCCAATCAGATCGAAGCGCACATCCGGGAGATGATCCAGCGGGGCATCCTCCTGATCTCGGTTGATGGCGAGGTTGCCGGGCAGGTGAACGGGCTGTCGGTCGTCCCCATCGGGGACTATCAGTTCGGCAGGCCTTCACGCATCACGGCTCGCATCTGGCCGGGGCGGGAGGGCGTGATCGACATCCAGCGGGAGACCAAGCTCGGCGGGCCGATCCACTCCAAGGGGGTCCTGACCCTCGCTGCCTACCTGGCGGGCAGGTACGCCGTGGACCAGCCGCTGACGCTCTCCGCCTCGATCAACTTTGAGCAGCTCTACGGCGAGGTAGAGGGCGACAGCGCCTCCTCGACCGAGCTGTATGCTCTGCTGTCGGCTCTCTCGGGATATCCGATCCGCCAGGGGCTGGCGGTGACCGGGTCGGTCAACCAGTATGGCCGGGTGCAGGCCATAGGGGGCGTCAACGAGAAGGTCGAGGGGTTCTTCGACGTGTGCCGGGTCATGGGCATGACCGGCCAGCAGGGGGTGCTCGTGCCTGCCGACAACGTCCAGAACCTGATGCTGCGGGAGGATGTCATCGAGGCTGTTCGTGCGGGGCAGTTTCACGTCTACGCCGTCGCGACCATCGACGAGGGGATCGAGATTCTGACCGGCCGACCCGCCGGCGAGCGCGGTCCGGACGGGAGGTATCCCGAGGGCACGGTGAACGCCGCGGTCGAGAAGCGTCTCAGGGAGTTGGCCGAAGCCGTGCGGCGCTTTGAGCCGGGCCGCGAGGAGCGTCGCCCCGGGGAGGAGGAAGAGGAGGAGGCGGAACGGCAGCCGCAGCCCGCAGCACCCGGCAGCGCGCAGGCCCCGGTCGCTGGTTGCGCCCGTAAGGAACGGCCCGGCCCCCCGACGGCTCCGCTGGCGGCCGATAGCTGAGGGGCTATGGGTGTGTGCCTGATCGGCACCTCCGGCTGGACCTACCCGCACTGGCGGGGCACATTCTACCCTCCGGACCTGCCCCAGGCCCGCTGGTTCGAGTACTACGCCGCCCGGTTTCGCACCGTCGAGATCAACAATACCTTCTACCGCCTCCCCGACCCCGAGACCTTTGACGCCTGGCGCGATCAGGCGCCGGCCGGCTTTGTCTATGCGGTCAAGGCCAGCCGCTACATCACGCACATGAAAAAGCTCAGAGACGCTGCCGGGCCTCTCTCGCGGCTGCTGGAGCGCGCCCGCCGTCTGCGGGACCACCTCGGACCCATTCTGTACCAGCTGCCATCCAACTGGCAGAGGGATCTCGAGCGCCTGCGATCCTTTCTGGGCCTGCTGCCGGGGGACCTGCAGCACGTCTTCGAGTTTCGGCACGAGAGCTGGCTGGCCGAAGAGACCTTTGCGCTCTTGGAGCGCGCCGGTGCAGGATTCTGCGTCATGGACCTGCCGGGCCACGAGACTCCCGTGCGGGTTACCGGTGGCCTGGTCTATATTCGCTTCCATGGCCCCGAGCGCGCCTACGAGGGGAGCTACAGCGACGAAGAGCTTGCCGTGTGGGCATCGCGGGTTGGGCAGTGGGTGCGCCGCGGGCTCAAGACCTACGTTTACTTCAACAACGACGCGCACGGCCACGCCGTCCGGGATGCAGAGCGTCTGCGCCGGCTGGTCGGGCGGGGCTGCTGAGGGCTGGCCGGCGGCCAGGCGCAGCGGAGGGAGGACACAGATGCCAATCCGGGCAGAGAGGACAATTCCCTTCATGCCGGGTACCTGGGCGTTTGAGACGCGCGATCAGGCAGGACGGGAGCTTGCCGGGGTCCTCGCCGAGTCCTATGCCGGGACAGAGGCGGTCGTGCTCGCCGTACCGCGCGGCGGCGTTCCCGTTGGGGCGCCCATTGCCGCGCGGCTGCAGGCGCCGCTGGACGTGATCGTGCCCCGCAAGATTCCCATTCCCTGGGAGCCTGAGGCCGGCTTTGGAGCCGTGGCTCCAGATGGGACCATCGTGCTGAACGAGCAGCTCGTACCCCTCCTCGGGCTCAGCGAGGCTGAGATCCTTGCTGAGGCGCGTCTGGTCCAGCAAGAGATTCAGCGCCGGACCCGCGTGTACCGTGGGAACCGCCCTCCTCCGGCGACCGCCGGCAGGCTGGTCATCCTGACCGACGATGGGCTTGCCTCGGGGCTGACCATGATAGCTGCGGTCCGCTCCGTGCGCCGGAACGGCCCACGCCAGATCGTGGTGGCCGTGCCGGTCGCCCCTCGATCGTCCCTTGAGCGCGTCAGCCCCGAGGCCGACGAGGTCATCTGCCTCATCGAGCAGGAGCGCGGCCCCTTCGCGGTGGCCAGCTTTTACCGGTTTTTCCCTGATCTAAGCGACGAGGAGGTCATACGCCTCCTCAGCGAGGCCCACCCCGTCACCGGCGGGGAGGCCCCCGCCTGACCCCTCCTGCCAGGGTTCCCCGCCCCCGCGGCGTGCTATCCATTACCCACAAGTCGGGCTGCAGAGCATCACGGGCATGCGATAGCGCCCTGGCGCCCATCCCAGCGGACCACCCGCCGCCCACACTGCTGCTCGGAGCACGCCGAGCGGCAGCCGCCATGTGCTGCAACTCCAGAGTGCCCCCACCTCTCGGGGCATTCCCTGCTTTGTCGCTCCGGAGGCAAAGCAGGGGTTAGCCCCTCGCCCCGCCCCCGCCGCGGCGGGGGCGGGGAAGACCAAATAAGGGGGTGGGGGGGGGGGGGGCGCCCCCCCCCCCCCCCCCCCCCGCGGGGGGGGGGGGGGTAAAAACAAAAACGGGGGGGGGGGGGGGGGCCAAACCCCCCCCGCCAGCAC